>NZ_JACVJJ010000014.1:0-24560 GCF_015711935.1 Candidatus Solincola tengchongensis | reverse complement strand
ACCCCAGGAGCTCAATCGCCGTTCTCCTCCCTTTTCCCCATTCCGTTCGAGGGTTCCCGCTTTCCGAAGATGGGCTGGAACATGTGCCACTGGGTGGGATCGCGGCGGATGAAACCCTCGAAAACCCGGGCCAACTTCTGGGTGTTCGCCTGCACGTCGCGGCGAGTGTCCCCCGTGACCTCTATGTCCAGGGGCGGCCCCACGTAGCCGTGGTATTTGCCGTCCTGGAGGATGATCTGGCAGGGGATTACCGGGGTACCCAGCTTCACCGCCAGGAGCGCCGGGCCCACGGGCATGAGGACCTTCTCCCCGAAGAACTCCACCTCCACACCCGCTCCGGCGATCACCCGGTCGGAAAGGAGGGCCACCATCTCGTTCCGCAAGAGGACCTCGATGACCTTCTCCACCGTGTTCTCGCCCAGGGGGATTATCCGGATGCCCATCCGCCTCCGTAGCTCGGTGTGGAACTCGTACATGGGGCGGGGCTTGAGCCGCTCGGCCACCGCCCAGAAGGGGAACTGGTGTCCCACCCAGCCGCCGATCATGTCCCAGCTCCCGTAATGGGGCAAGGCCAGCACCGCCCCCCTCCCCTGGGAAAGGCAGCGCTGGAACCATTCCACCCCGTGTGGGACCACCAGCCGGTAGAAGATCTCCGGGAAGGTGAGGTGGTAGCAGCGGAGGAAATCCACCCAATAACGGGCATATTCCCGAAAACATCCGCGCGCCAGGCGCTTCCATTCATCCGGTCCCGCCTCCGGCCTCACCCGCCGCATGTTCTCGTAGACCACCTCCCGCTTCTTCCTGGACAGCCGGTAAGTGGCCTCACCCACACCGAGGGCCACGGCGTGGGAGACCTGCGCCGGCACCGCGCCCACCAGATAGCAGGCGCTCCGGAAAAGGATATATTTTAAGTATCCCGGAGCCTCCTCGCCTATCCTTCCCCACCAATCTTCCGCCAACTTTCGCCACCTAATCATGGGCCTTCCCGATCTCCGTTCTCCTCACCCGAAATCTCATCCCGCCGGAAACCGCGCCTCCCCGCCTCTCCGGCAGGCAAATCAAACGAACTGCCTTCCGGCGTGCTTTCCCTGCGCCGGTGGGGATTACCCGTTCCGCCGACCCGGCTCTCACTATTCATCCCGGTCAGCTTTCCAAAATCTCCCTTCCCCGCAAAGGATCCTCTGAACTCGCCTTCCCGCTCGCCTCCCATGCCGCGGCGTCCGGACTTCCATCACCGACCCGCCCGTCAAGCCTCCCGACCCGCACCTCCCGCTCTGGCGTCCTTCTCCCTGGCGCCGCGGTGGACCACCATGACCCGGTGGATCAGGGTCTCTACGCCAAGCGCCAGGACCAGATACAGGGAGCCCCTGAAGGTCCACAGGTTTCCGGTGAACCCGTATATGAAGAGGGGGATCCCGAAGAGGACCATGCGCAGCGGGCGGGCCAGGAGCCCCACCCCGCAGGATATCCCCAGGCCCTCCGCCCTGGCCTTGACGTAGCTTATCAGGGAGGAGAGCACCATGTAGCCGGCGACCATGAAGGCCACGTCGAAGATACGCTGCACGGTGAAGTAGTACAGCGTCCCCAGGGAGTACAGGAAATCGGCCACACGGTCGGCGGTGGAGTCGTAGAAGGACCCGAAGGTCGTCACCCGCCCGGTGAGCTTGGCCACTTGCCCGTCCCAGATGTCGAACAGACCGGCCAGGAACATCAACCAGGCACCCAGGAAGAAGCGCCCCCGGGCGAAGAAGTAGCCCACCGCCGCCGAGGTGAGCACGGAGAAAGTGGTTAGCAGGTTGGGACTTAGGAGGTGTCCGAGCGCCCACCCCAGGGGATGGAAGACGGCGCTGGAAAACCTCCTCAACCCGGCATCAACGCTCCACGGCCTACCCACCCTTCCCTCCTCACTCCATCCCGTGTCCGCCGCTACTTGGGACGCTGTGGCTCACTCCACCCCATCCCCTCATCCGCGGACGTTTCTTCTTATGGGGATACATCCTACATCGTCATCCGCGTGGCAGGGTTTCCCAACCCGTCATCCGAGCGTCAGTTTCTCGTCCCCGGAGAGGGAGGGCCTGAATGCAAGTCATTTAAAATGCCCGGTTCTTGCGCCGCCCGCCATCGCTCAGCGTAAAGGCCCGTAGAAGACGCTGATGATGGTGCAGCCCTCCTCGCCGGCGAAAAAGGGGCCGTGCTTCATCCCGGCCGGCAGGAAGACGAAATGACCCTTGCGGAATATCTCCTCCCCGCCCTCCGGGAGCGGCTGCCGCAACTCGCCCTCCATGACGTAGGCCGCTTCGTCGGATGCGGCGTGGGCGTGCTCGGGCATCTCGCAGTGGGGTTCGAAGCGCACCAGCAATATCTGCCCCCCACCTCGCGGATCCATGTACAGTACCTTCATCTGGGCGCGGGGGAAATCGGCCGGCACCCATTCCAGCCCTTCTTCGTGTACCACGAACCTATCCATGCCGTGACCACCCCTCCATCTCTATCTTCCGCGAACCACGGGGCGCCGCCCCCGACTCTGTCCCCGGAGAATCAAAGGTCCCCTCGCTCGGCGAGGTCCCGGAAGCTCTCCCGCGCCTCCTGCAGGCGGCGGAAGAGGTCCTCCGGGGCCAGCCGTACCTTCTGTCCGGTGGCCCTCTCCTGGAGCTCCAGGGTCCCTTCCTCCTCGTATCCCCTGCCGATCACCGCCCGGAAGGGGATCCCCAAAAGGTCGGCGTCGGCGAACTTCACTCCGGCGCTCTCCTCACGGTCGTCGAGGAGGACCTCCCAGCCCCTCCTCAGGCACTCAACGTAGAGATCCTCGGCGGCTCTCCTCCTCTCCTCCCGCTGGTAATCCAGGGCCAGGACGTGCAGGAAGGCAGGGGCCACCGAGAGGGGCCAGATTATGCCCCTTTCGTCGTGATGCTGTTCCACCACCGCGGCCATCAGGCGCGTGACCCCGATCCCGTAACAGCCCATGTACATAGGCCTGGTCTCGCCGTCCTCGTCCTGGTAATAGCAGCGCATGGCCTCCGAGTACTTGAGGCCCAGCTGGAAGACCTGCCCAACCTCTATGCCCGCCTCCACCCGCATGGGTTCACCGCAACGGGGGCAGGGATCGCCCGTCCGCGCCGAGGTCACGTCGGCGAAGCGGTGGGGCCGGAAATCGCGTCCTTCCTCCACGTTCACCAGGTGATGATCCTCCTGGTTGGCCCCGCAGGCCAGCCCGCCGGCCCCGCGCAGGGACTCGTCGGCGATCACCTCCGCGGTATCCAGGCCCACGGGACCCACGTAACCCTGCAGGTATTCCGGGTGATCCCTCCAGTCCGCCTCGTTGAAGAGCCGGAACTCGTCGGTGCCCAGGACCCGGGCCAGTTTCACCTCGTTGGCCTCCCGGTCCCCTGGGACCAGAACGGCCACCGGCTTTCCCTCAACCAGGTACATGAGGCACTTTATCATGCGCCGCGGCTCCAGCCCCAGATAGGCGCTGACCTCCTCGATGGTGCGCTGCCCCGGGGTGGAAACTCTCTCCATCGGTTTCCTTTCTCCACTCGGGGGTTCGACCCGGCGGTAACCGGCCAGCTCCAGGTTCGCGGAGTAGGAGCAGGCGTCGCATAAGGCGATGTGGTCCTCTCCCACTGCGGCGGGGACCATGAACTCGTGGGAGACGTCGCCCCCGATGAGCCCAGTGGCCGCCTCCACCGCCCGCCAGGTGCAGCCGCAGCGGGTGAAGATGCGCCCGTAGGCCTCGTACATCGCCTGGTAGGAGAGGCGCATCCCCTCCTCGTCGCGGTCGAAGCTGTAGGCGTCCTTCATGAGGAATTCCCTGGCCCGCAAGAGGCCGAAGCGTGGCCTCACCTCGTCCCGGAACTTGGTCCCGATCTGATAGAGGTTCAGAGGCAGGTCCCGGTAGGAGGACACGTTGGAGCGCACCAGGTCGGTGATCACCTCCTCGTGGGTGGGACCCAGCCCGAAATCCCGGCCGGCGCGGTCCTTGAGGCGCATCATCTCCGGCCCGTACTTGGCCCATCTACCGCTCTCCTCCCAGAGCTCGCGGGGCTGCATTATGGGGAGGATGACCTCCTGAGCGCCGGCGGCGTTCATCTCCTCCCGGATGATGCGGCTTATGCGCTGCACCACCCTGGTCCCCAGGGGGAGGAACTCGTAGATGCCCGAGGCCACCTTGCGCAGGTAACCGGCGCGCACCAGGAGGCGGTGGCTGGCTATCTCCGCGTCCGCCGGGCTCTCCCGCAGGGTGGGGATAAAAGTACGCGATTGTCTCATGCCTCTCCCTCGCCTCGTCTTCCTTCCCCGGTCACTCCCTTTCTCGACCGCCGTCCTCCCGGCATGGAAAGGGACGGCCTCCCCTCAATCCGGCCTCCCGTGCTTATCGTCCTCCCGAGCCGAACCTTGGGAGCCCGTGGCCGCACGCGCCTCGAACTCCTCCGCCATCCGGAGGGCTTCACGCAGGAGGACCTCCAGAAGCTCGTCCTTGGGATACCACCCCACCGGTTCTCCCTTTCGGAAGAGGAGCCCGCGCTCCCGACCCCCGGCTACCCCCAGGTCCGCCTCGCGGGCTTCCCCCGGGCCGTTCACCGAACAACCCATGACCGCAATGCGCAGGGGGGCGCGCAGGTCACGCAGCCTTCTCTCCAGCTCGGTGGCCAAAGCGGCCACGTCCAGGCGGCACCGGGCGCAGGTGGGGCAGGCCACAATGTCCGGGCCCCGCCTGACCAGCTCCAGGGCCTTGAGGATGGCCAGGCCAACCCTGACCTCCTCCACCGGGTCCCCGGCCAGGGAGACCCGTATGGTGTCCCCGATCCCCTCCGCCAGGAGGGCTCCGATGCCCACCGCCGAACGTATGGTTCCCGTCCACGGGGGGCCCGCCTCGCTCACCCCCAGGTGCAGCGGGTAGTCCACCGCCTCGGAGAGCATGCGGTAGGCGCTGACGGTCAGCGGGACCGAGGAGGCTTTCACGGACACCTTTATATCATAAAAGCCGCAGCTTTCCAGGATTTCGATCTCCCGGAGGGCGCTCTCCACCAGCGCCTCCGCTGTGGGGTGCCCGTGCCGGGCAAGGATGTCGCGGGGGAGGGAACCGGCGTTCACCCCTACCCGGATGGGGACCCCTTTCCTCATTGCCGCAAGGGCCACCTCCCGCACCTTCTCCTCGCCCCCGATATTCCCGGGGTTGATGCGCAGTCCGTGTACCCCCGCCTCCAGGGCCAGGAGGGCCAGGCGGTGGTCGAAATGCACGTCTGCCACCACCGGGATGGGGGAACCCTCCACTATCCTGCGCAGGGAATCCCGGAGTTTCGCCTCGACGCCCCTGAGGGCGGGCACGGCCACGCGGACGATCTGGCACCCCGCCTCGTGCAGGCGTTGGATCTGCCCCAGCGTGGCCTCGGCATCCTGGGTGGGAGTATTGGTCATGGACTGTACGCTGACCGGTGCCCCTCCCCCCACCGGGACGTCACCGATCATCACGCGACGGGTCAGCTTGCGCACGCTCATGGCAGTGAAACGGGGCTGGTGATGTCCAGCCGCAAGGTGAGAAGGAAGAGGACGGCGAAGAAGGCCAGCACGGCGGCGGCCACGGGATAGAGCTTCCGCAGGTCCACTTCCTTGCCGGTAATCCTTTCCACCAGGAGGATGAGGATGTGGCCCCCGTCCAGGGGGGGCAGGGGCAACAGGTTGATGTAGGCCAGGAAGAGGAGGATGAAGGCTATGAAGTTGAGGAAGTAATACATCCCCTCCCCGGCCAGCTCTCCCGCCACCCTGGTTATCCCCACCACGGTCATGGGACGGTCCTCGGTGGGGCGTGATATCCCCAGGAGCTGCTTGAAGGTCGATAGGTTGAACACCCGGTAGATGCTGTAGAATACGCCTCCCGAATAGGTGAGGAACCACTTTCCCGTCTCCACCAGGGAGGCGGCGAGGGAATAATGCTCCTCTCCCGCTGAAGGGCTTATGCCCAGGAATCCCCGCCCGCCGGGAAGCTCCGCCAGCCTGGCGTCCAGGACGACGGTTTCACCGTCGCGCAGGACGATGATCTCCACCTCCTCCCCGGGATGGGAGGCGATGAAACCGCGTACCTCCTCCCAATCCCGGGTCTCCCTCCCCCCCATGGAGATGATGGTGTCCCCCGGCTGCAGGCCCGCGCGGTGGGCGGGGGTCTCCTCACCGGTCTCCTCCACGTACTCCCCCACCGACCCGACGGTGTTGGTGAGCACCGGCACCCCTATGAGCCAGATGACCAGGAAGGCGATGAGCAGAGCCAGGACGACGTGGGCCAGGGATCCGGAGACGATGATGCAGAGACGTCGCCAGCGGGAGACTCCCTTGTAGGAATGGGGCCACTCCTCGGGGCTGACCTCCTCCTCCGGGCTCATGCCCAGGATCTTCACGTAGCCGCCCACCAGTATCCACTTTATCCCGTATTCCGTGCCCCTCCGGCGGGTGCTCCAGATGCGGGGCCCGAAGCCGATGAAGAACTCCGTGGCCCTCACGCCCACCGCGCGGGCGGCCAGGAAGTGCCCCAGCTCGTGGGTGAGCACCAGGAGGATCACCACCCCGAGGGCTCCCAACACGTAAAGGACCGCACTCAACCTAGTTCACCTCTTGGTAGTTCCGCCCATTGCTCCTCCCGGGTCAAGCCCGGACATCAGGACCTCCCGGGCTCGGCCGGGTTACCGGCCTGGGTCTCCACCGCCTCCTCCGCCCGGGCGCGGGCCCACTCCTCCACCTCCTGCACGTCCTGCAGGGTGCGCACCGGGCGGGGACGGTGTTCCTCCAGGGTGGCGGCTATGACCTCCTCGATGCCCAGGAAGGGGAGCCTTCCCCGCAGGAAGGCCGCCACCGCCACCTCGTTGGCCGCGTTGAGCACCGCGGGTGCCGTCCCCCCCGCCTCCCCGGCCCGGTAGGCCAGGTCCAGGCAGGCGAAGGTCTCGCGGTCCACCTCTTCAAAGGTAAGTTTTTCCAGCTCGGCCAGGACCGTGCGGGTGAAGGGTGGGCCCCACCTCTCCGGGTAGGAGAGGGCCAGAGATATGGGCAGGCGCATGTCCGGGAGGCTGAGCTGGGCGGCGAAGGAGCCGTCCACGAACTCCACCAGGGAGTGGATCACGCTCTGGGGGTGGACCACCACCTTTATCCTCGAATAGGGCAGCCCGAACAGGAAATGGGCCTCGATGACCTCCAGCCCCTTGTTCATGAGGGTCGCCGAGTCCACGGTTATCTTGCGCCCCATGCTCCACGTGGGGTGGGAGAGCGCCTCGCGCACGGTGACCGAGGCCAGATCCTCGCGGCGGCGGCCGCGGAAGGGGCCCCCCGAGGCGGTGAGGACGATGCTCTCCACGTGGCGCATCTCCTCGCCGCGCAGGCAGTGGAAGACGGCGCCGTGCTCGGAATCCACAGGTACGATCTCCCCTCCCTCCCTAAGGGCCTGGAGCACGAGGTCCCCCCCTGCCACCATGCTCTCCTTGTTGGCCAGGGCCAGGCGCTTTCCCGCTCCCAGGGCGGCCAAGGTTGGAGGGAGCCCCGCCGATCCCACCACGGCGTTGAGGACCACCTCCGCCTCCGGGTGCACGGCCGCCTCCAGGAGGCACTCGGCTCCCGCACTCACGGCCATGCCCATGCCCGAGAGCCTTCGCCGCAGCTCGGCAGCCGCCCCTTCATCCACGAGGCCCACGAAAAGAGGTCTGAAGCGACGTGCCTGCTCTTCCAGGAGCTGGTAATTGCTGTGAGCCGTCAGGGCCACTACCCGAAGACGGTCGGGGTGGGCCTCCACCACCTCCAGTGCCTGCCTGCCTATGGAGCCGGTGGAGCCCAGGATGGACACGCCCCTCTTCCCGGTCTCCTTATCCATACGAACATTATAAGGGTTGGCGGGGCGGCGGTGAGGCGCGCCTCACGGAGCCCATGCGGACGGGAAAGGTCTCATCCAAGACTTTTCCAAGGATGCGGAGACACTTCACGTTCTGGAAAAGCCTGCCAGGCCAACCGACGGGGGCCAAGTCCACCGCGCCATCCGGCCCGGTCCGGCATCTTCCCCAGGGGACGTCCCTTCCCGCAACCCCCGCCGGCACGGCGCCCGTGCTTCCGGGGAGGAGGGGTCCGCGCCCCAGCTAGGCGGACTGCTGGCGCAGGAGGTATTTCATGACCTTTCCGGAAGGATTGCGCGGCAGGCTCTCCACGAACTCCCAGAGCCGCGGGATCTTGAAATCGCCGAGCTTCCCCACGCAGAACTCGCGCAATTCCTCGGGCGCCGCCTCGGTGTCGGGCCTCAGGACCACGAAGGCCTTGACCGTCTCCCCGTATATCTCGTGCGGGACGCCCACCACGGCCACATCGGCCACCTTGGGGTGGGTGAGGAGCACGTTCTCTATCTCCCGGGGATAGATGTTCTCCCCCCCGGAGATGATCATGTCCTTCTTGCGGTCCACAAGGGTGACGTAGCCCTCCTCGTCGACCACCGCCAGGTCTCCGGTGCGCACCCAGCCGTCCGGGGTGAGGGTCTCCGCCGTGGCCTCCGGGTTCTTGTAGTAGTAGAGCATGTTGCTCTCACAGCGCACCAGCCACTCCCCGACCTCCCCCACGGCAACGTCCTCCCCCGCTTCGTTGACCACCCGGGACTCGCAGTTGACCACCGGCAGGCCACCGGCTCCCGCCTTTCTGACCTGGTCCTCCGGGCGCAGGCGTACCCCGCCCGGACCTCCCTCCGTCAGCCCGCAAAGGCAGAAGAAGCGGTCGGTCTTGAACATCTCGATGGCCTTGAGCACCTGCTCCCGGGACATGGGTGCCGCCCCATAAGCCCAGTAGCGGACGGAACTCAAGTCGTACTTCTCGAAATCCGGCACCTGCATCATGAGGAGGTACATGGCCGGTGCCCCGAAGAAGAGGGTTATGCGCTCCTTCTCGATGGTCTGAAGCGTTTGTTCGGGGACGAAGAACTTCATGACCACGTGGGTGGCCCCCAGGAAGGTGCCCGGCCATAGGTAGAGGTGGAGCTCCGCGGAGTGGAAGAGGGGAGCCACATGCAGGATGCGGTCGGTCTCGTTCATCCCCAGCTCGGACATCATGGCCGTCCCGATCATCAGGTGGCAGTAGTGGTTGAACACCGCGCCCTTGGGCCTCCCGGTGGTCCCGGAGGTATAGATGATGGCCGACTCGTCGAAGAGGCCTATCTCCACCTCCGGCTCCGACGCGTCGCCCTTCTCGAGGATTTCCGGCAGATACTGGAAATCCTCCGCCCTCTCCCCGTCCAGGAGGATCCAGTCCCGCACCGCCGGCAGACGGTCCCTTATCTCCCTCGCCAGGGGCGCGAACTCCGCGCCCAGCACGCAGGCCACGGCGTCGCAGTTGTCCAGGATGTATTCCACCTCCGGCGGAGCCAGCCTGAAGTTGAGGGGCACCACCACGGCCCCCGTCTTCATGACGGCGAAATAGGAGATGACGAAGGAATCGGAGTTGAAGCTCAACATACCCACCTTGTCGCCCTTCTTCACCCCCCGGGCGATGAGGTGGTTGGCCAGCCGGTTGGCCGCCTCGTTCAGCTCCCGGTAGTTGTAGCGCCTGTCCTCGAAGACCAGGGCCTCCTTCTCGGGGAACTTGCGCGCGTTGCGGGCCAGAAGCATACCGGTGTGGATCATAGTTCACCCCTCCCTCGATAGGCCTCCCTTTTTATGACTCCTTCGCGGCCCGATGCCGATAAGCGGAGGGAAGACTCGCGAACCGCCTCCCCCAGCACCAGGAGCATTCTAACATATTGAAGGAGAAACGATCCGCCGGAAGTCGCCTCCTAAGACTCGTGGGGTTCTCGCGGGGGAGCAAACTGGCCGAGAAGAAGGATGCCACCGCCTGACCCTTCGAACCCGGCTGGCTTGGGGTGTGTGTCCCCCATCGCCGAGGTGGCCAGGAGACATAAAGATGACCATCGGGCAGCATTCCGAGAGCTTCATCGCCGGTTGGATGGCGAATCGATGACGACCATTCGGCAGAAGGCGAGCACCGGCCTCGGCGCCTTTTCTCCATCCTTCCAGCGGGCGGGAAGGCGGACCCCCACATTCATTAAAAGTCGCCCTAAAGCGGAAGGGGATCGACACACATGGCCTCTTTTAAGAGGCAGCGAAGTGTACCAGAAGCATACGGTCCGGAAAACGGGCAGAAACAGTAAAACGGCGGGGAATATGCAGCAATACGGTTCACCTTTTTCTCCCTCCGCCTGAAACGAGAAAGCATAGGAAGCGACCGTGGTCGTCTCGGGTCCCCGAAACGAGGGTTCCCGCGCGGAATTCGGCCTTTCGGTCAAGGAAACACAGGAAAAGAAAAAGGGCGGCGGTGAGAGGCGTGCCGTCGAAGGTCCGTCGCCCCGCGCCGGGGGCGGAGGCGGAGCGCGCATCGCCCGCCGGAGGGGATCAGGCCTTGAAGACCAGGAAGCGGAGGAAATAATAGGAAACTGCGGCGGTGAGGAACATGCTGTCGAAGCGGTCCATTATCCCCCCGTGTCCGGGGATTAGGGAGCTCATGTCCTTTATCCCCAGCTCCCTCTTGACCATGGACTCGGAGAGGTCGCCCAGGGGACCGAAGACACAAACCACGGCCGCCAGCTCCATACTCACCCCCAGGGTAAGCCAGGCCCGGTTGAGGGTCAGGTAGAGGATATAAGCGGCTATGAAGGCGCCCGCCGATCCTGCCAGGGTCCCCTCCCAGCTCTTGCCGGGACTGATGCGCGGCGCCAGCTTGTGCTTCCCGAAGGCCGAGCCGGCGAAATAGGCCACGGCGTCGTATATCCAGACCATGACGATGACCGCGAAGGGCGCCGTCCAGCTCACGGTGTCGAAGCGCAGCATGAGCACGAAATGGGAGAGGCAGAACCCCACCAGAACCACCCCCAGGAGGGAGACGGCCACGTCGGTGGTGGGGGATCCGGAATGCGGACCGAAGAGGCACCAGGCCAGGAGCACTGGCACGCAGAGGGCCAGCGCGGCGACCATAGGGGTCAGGTCGGCGCTCTCCCCCCTCTGTAGGAAGTAGGCCATCACCGGAAAGGAGCAGCCAGCGGCAAGGGAAAGCCAGCCCGCGGGGCGGTATCCGTGGCGGCGGAAGGTGGAATGGAGTTCCCAGAGGCCTCCCGCCACGATGAGGGTCATTCCCGCAGTGAAGGGAATCTCCCCCCACCAAAGGAGGATGACCACCACCAGGACGAGGATGACGGCGCTGACCACGCGCGCCGCCAGGTCGGCGAAACGTTCCCGGAGGGTCCTGCCGCCCGGAGCGGCCACCTCCCTGCCCCCATCCGCCAAATCAGACCTCCATGAGCTCCTTTTCCTTCACCTTGAGCATCTCGTCCGTCTCGGCGATGTAGCGGTCGGTGAGCTTCTGGACCTCCTCCTGGCCACGGTGCAGGTCGTCCTTGGTGATCTCCCCCTCCTTCTCGAAGGCCCGCAGGTCCTCGATGGCGTCCCTCCTGATGTTGCGGATGGCCACCCTGCCCTCCTCGGCCCTGGCGCGGACCATACGGGTCAACTCCTTGCGCCGTTCCTCGGTGAGCTTGGGGATGGGCAACCGGATGACGTTCCCGTCGTTGACCGGGTTCAAACCCAGGTCCGAGGCCAGGATGGCCTTCTCGATCTCGTTGATTACGCTCTTGTCGTAGGGCGAGACCACCAGAAGGCTCGGTTCGGGAACGGCGATGGAGGCTATCTGGTTCAGAGGGGTCTGCTGCCCGTAATAGTTCACGTATACCCGGTTGAGGAGCGAAGCGCTGGCTCTCCCGGTCCGGATAGCCGCGAAATCGTCGCGGACGTGCTCCACCGCCTTCTTCATCCTTCTCTCCGCGTCCTTCAACACGTCCTCGACCACTTGTCTTCCCTCCTCCACATCCACGAACATACCGCGGGTCTTCCTCAAGACCGTCCTCTCATGCTCCGACCTTCGACCTCTCCTCCCTCCCTTCCCGCCGCTCCGCCTTCCCGGAGGAGACCCCTCACCTTCCGGTCATGGCTTCCTCCCCTCCCCCTCCCTCTCCGAGGAGGGGGAGGTTCGCGGGAAGACGTCCGCCGATGGTAAAAAGTACGCGCCCTAATCTTTCTCGTCCTTCTCCGAGGAGACGATGGTCCCGATCCTCTCCCCGAAGAGGACCTTGATGATGTTTCCGGGCACGGTCATGTTGAAGACCACTATGGGCAGGCTGTTGTCCATGCACAGGGACACCGCGGTGGCGTCCATGACCTTGAGGCCCTGCTGGAGGACCTCGATGTAATTGAGGGAACTGTACATCACCGCTTCCGGGTTCTTGAGGGGGTCGGAGTCGTAGACCCCGTCCACCATGGTGGCCTTGAGGATGGCCTCCGCCCCGATCTCCAGGGCTCTGAGGGCAGCGGTGGTGTCGGTTGTGAAATAGGGGTTCCCCGTGCCGGCGGCGAAGATGACGATCCTGCCCTTCTCCAGGTGCCGTATGGCCCGCCGGCGGATGTAGGGTTCGGCCACCGCCTGCATCTCGATGGCCGATTGCACCCGGGTGAAGACCCCCCTCTTCTCCAGGGCATCCTGGAGGGCCAGGGAGTTCATGACCGTGGCCAGCATGCCCACGTAGTCCGCGGCGGCGCGGTCCATCCCCTTGGCGCTGGCGGCCACCCCGCGGAAGATGTTGCCGCCTCCTACGACGATGGCCAGTTGTACGCCCAGCCGGTTGACCTCCGCGAGCTCGTCGGCGATGGCGTTCACGGTATCGGGGTCTATTCCGTATTCCTTGTCGCCCATGAAGGCCTCTCCGCTGAGCTTGATGAGCACCCGCTTGTAACGGGGCCGGGCTTTTCCCTCCTCTCCGGCGTTCATCCCCACCTCCGCCATCGGCCCTGTTCCGCTCGGCAACCTTCTAAGATTTATTCTATCCTTCCAAGGCGGCTACCTTCCCACCCCGGGGAGCGGCCCGGGAAAAGGCCCGTCCGGCCTTCATTCGGAGAGGGTCTCCCCAAGCTGGTAGCGGACGAAGCGGCGCACCACGATGTTCTCGCCCACCGCAGCGATGGTGCGCTGTACCAGTTCACCCACGGTGATCTCGGGTTCCTTGACGAAAGGCTGGTCCAGGAGGCAGACCTCCTCGTAGAACTTCTTCAGCCTGCCCTCCACGATCTTGTCCACTACGTTCTCCGGCTTCCCCTCCTGGAGGGCTCGCTTGCGGTAGATCTCCCTCTCCTGCTCCAACACCTCCGGGGGTATGTCTTCGGCGGAGACGTAGAGGGGCGCGGAGGCGGCGATGTGCATGGCGATGTCGTGCACCATGGAGCGGAAGACCTCGTTTCGAGCCACGAAATCGGTCTCGCAGTTCACCTCCAGGAGCACCCCGACACGGTTGTTCAGATGGATGTAGGCGTCGATGATGCCGTCCGCGGTACTGCGCCCGGCCTTCTTCTTGGCGCCGGCCAGCCCCTTCTCCCTCAGGATGCGCAGGGCCTTATCCATATCCCCTTCCGCCTCCTGGAGGGCTTTCTTGCAGTCCATCACGCCGGCACCCGTCCTCTCCCTTAGGGCCTTCACCTCTGCAGCGTTGATCTCCATAACTCCTCCTTCAATCCATGCCTCCAACCGGCCCGTCGCCGCCGGCGTGGTTCATTCGGCGTCCGTCTCTTCCTCCGGCGGTGAGCCTTCCCCGTCCCCTCCGGCGACCGCGGCGGACGCGTAGGCTTCTTCCTCCTCGCCGCCCGAACCGGCCTGCATTATCTCGCGGATCTGCAGGCCTTCCAACACCGCGTTGGAGATGATCTTGCATATCAGGTTGGCCGCTCTGATGGCGTCGTCGTTCCCGGGGATGACGTAGTCCACCAGGTCCGGATCGCAGTTGGTGTCCACCACCGCCACAACCGGTATCTCCATGCGGCGCGCCTCCATGAGGGCTATGTTCTCCTTGCGCGGGTCGATGATGAAGAGAGCGTCCGGCAGCCTCTCCATGTCCCTCAAGCCCTCCAGGTTGCGCCTCAACTTGGCCAGCTGGTGCCGGACTCGCGTGGCTTCCTTCTTGGGCATGGCATCGATGTCCCCCGAGACCTCCATCTCCTCCAATTCCCTGAGCTTCTCGATGCGTCGCCGGATGGTCACCCAGTTGGTCAAGGTGCCGCCCAGCCAGCGGTTGACCACGTAGGGCATCCCGCAGCGCTGGGCGTTCTCCCGGATGGCCTCCTGGGCCTGCTTCTTGGTGCCCACGAAAAGGAGCGTGCCCCCGTTTCCAACCAGGTCCCGGATGAAGTTGTAGGCCACCTCGATGAGGGCGAGGGTTTGCTGCAGGTCGATGATGTAGATACCGTTGCGCTCGGTGAAGATATACCGGGCCATCTTTGGGTTCCAGCGGCGGGTCTGGTGACCGAAGTGGAACCCGGCCTCCAAGAGATGCTTCATGGATACGACGGTCATGTTACCTCCCATGGTTCTTCCTCCGCCCGCTTCCCTCCCGCATCCCCACCCCGGAGGGCACCCGGGGACCGGGTCCGCGGACGTGTGTGATGTTACGGCCAAAAAAAATCCCGCTCACGGCGGGCCTTCCGCACCCCTCTCTTCCCTGCGCTCCTTCCGCGGCCCACCTCCTTCCTCCAAAGTCTGGGTGCGAGATAAATATAGCACAGGTTAAAGGGGGGTCAAAGAAGTAACCTGCTCAGGAGCGATGAGAGGATGCCCCCTCGACCTTTTTCAACCCGGAACGCACCCATGGGGACGACAGGGTATCTTGAGCCATACCGCCTTAACCCTACACCTCGAGCAACCCCTTGGCGTTGGCCAGACGGCCCCGGAGGCGGAGGATGGCCTTGGTGTGCATCTGGCAGACGCGGGATTCGGTCACCCCCAGCACCTCGCCGATCTCGCGGAGGGTCAACCCCTCGTAGTAGTAGAGGGTGACGACTATCTTCTCCCTCTCCGGTAGGCGGTTGATGGCCTCGGCCAGGATCTGCTTCATCTCCTCTATCTCGTAGGTCTTGGAGGGGTCCTCGGCGCGGGAATCCTCCAGGGTGTCCACCAGGCTGACCTTGTCTCCCTTGTCCCCTCCCACGTTCCAGAGCTCGTCCAGGGCCACCAGGGAGATGAAGCTCATCTGCTGCAGGAGCTGGTTGTACTCGTCAAGGGTGATGTTCATGTGTCTGGCGACCTCCTCGTCGGTGGGGAGGCGCTTGAGCTCGTTCTCCAGGGCGACGAAGGCCTTCTCGATCTCCCGCGCCTTGAAGCGTATGGAGCGCGGCACCCAGTCGATGGAGCGTAGCTCGTCGATGATGGCGCCCTTGATGCGGGCGATGGCGTAGGTCTCGAACTTGATGCCTCTATCGGGGTCGTACTTCTCGATGGCGTCGATGAGCCCGAATATCCCGTAGCTGACCAGGTCGGCGTATTCGATGTTCGGAGGTAGACTGGAAGACACTCTACCCGCCACGTACTTCACCAGGGGGGCGTAGTTCAGAATAAGTTTTTCCCTGGCCTCCTGTGACCCTTTCTCCTTGAACTGCTTCCAGAGTTCGCCGACTTCTTCGATGCCTTCCAACCTCGCCCCTCTTTTGTAAAAGTCTGCCGTGTTCAACATTCTCCCTGTCTCGATTTCCGGGCGCTCGCTTTTGTGGGAGCTTCACGCGCGGGGGTGGGCCTGAAAAAAAGCTTCCTTGAGTCTCTTCCTGCTCAGTTGAGTATATATCTGGGTAGTAGATAAATCAACATGACCCAGCAGCTCCTGCACAGACCTGAGGTCTGCTCCGCCCTGGAGGAGATGGGTGGCGAAGGTGTGCCTGAGTGTGTGCGGGCTCACCCTCTTCCCACCCTCCAGGTTGCGAAAGAAGCGCTCCACCACCCGTCGCACCCCCCGATCGCCAAGCCTGCCGCCCCGCACGCTGAGGAAAAGGGGGTCGCCGGACGTCTCCCCACCGACACGATTGGCGGCCAGGATGGGCCTCTCCTTTTCCATGTATGCCCGGAGCAGCTGAAGCGCCGCCTGGTGCACGGGTATCACGCGTTCCTTGCGCCCTTTACCGAGAACCTTCACCTCCCCTCTGCGCATATCCAGGTCCTTCACGTCCAGGCCGGCGAGCTCACCCACGCGCATCCCCGTGGCGTAAAGGAGCTCCACCAGGGCCATATCCCGCAGGGAAGTTCGGTACACCTGAAGTCCCTGTCGCCTTTCCGCCTCCTCTATCTCCCTCAGGCTGAGGACCCGCGGCAGCCGCCTCTCCCGTCGCGGCGGTGTGAGGGCCAGGGTGGGATCGCACCTCAGGCGGTTGGTCCTCACCAGATAGCGGAAGAAACTCCTCACCGCCGCCGTCCTCCTGGCGATGGTCGTGCGGGCGTAACCCCGGGTCTGAAGGTAAGCCAGGTAGCGCCGCAGCAGGCGGTGATCCACACGGGAAGGGTCATCCACGCCCCATCGCCGGCAGAAATCGACGAAGAGCTCCAGGTCCGAGCGGTAGGCGCGGAGCGTCTGGGGCGAGAGCTGCCTTTCCGCGCTGAGATGCCTGAGGTATCCCTCCACCAACTCCCGCATCATTCCCCCTCCGGGCCGCACTGCTGTTAAAGTATAACATAATATTAAACTAAAATACATTATTGTCAATATCTGAATTTAAAGTTGAATAATATTATTATTGTTGAAATAGTTGAGCTTTGGATGCCCTTTCAGCCGAAAGGACCTTGTGGAGGAAAGGGAGAGAGGCAGTAGCGCCCGCCGGCATCCTGGCGCACCCATCCCTTTATGAGCAGGGAGGCGAGCGTCGCCAGGAGTTCATGGGGTTCCACTCCGGTGCGGAGGGAAATAAGGTCCAGCGTGCCGGGTTCCTGGCCCAGGACGGCGATCACCGCCCTCTCATGGGGTGACATCGAACTGAGGGGAGGCCACCCCTCCAGGGAATCCGCTTCACCGGCGGCCCTCCCCTCCTTCCCCCGCTCCAGCTGTCGCAGGGCCTCCACGGGCAGTTCCTCCAGTATGTCCTCGACCCCGGTGACCAGCTTGGCCCCCTTCTTGATCAGGGAATGGGTGCCCTCGGTCAGGGGATGGCCGATGGGGCCGGGAACCGCCATCACCTCGCGGCCCTCCTCGAGGGCGAGGTCGGCGGTGATGAGGGCTCCGCTCCTGGCCGAGGCCTCCACCACCACCACGGCGAGGGAGAGACCGGCGATGATGCGGTTCCTGTGGGGAAACTTCCAGGGTTGAGGCTCCTCCCCGGGAGGATATTCGCTCAGCAGGCATCCGCTCTCAGCTATTCTCGCCAGGAGCCCGGCATGCTCCGGCGGGTAAACCCTGTCGATCCCGCAACCCAGCACCGCAACCGTGAAGCCCCCGGCCTGGAGGGAGCCCCGGTGAGCGTGGGCGTCGATGCCGTAGGCCGCGCCGGATACCACCACCACGCCTCTTCCGGCGAGAGCAGCGGCCAGATGTTCCGCGCATCTCCGCCCGTAGGAGGTGGCCTTCCTCGCCCCCACCACGGCCACACACACCGCATTGCGGGGGAGTTCCCTTCCCCTGGCAAAGAGCAGCGCCGGGGGGTCGTAGATCCTCCACAGGACCTCCGGCACGGCGTCCTCACCGGGCAGGACGACCCTTATCCCTCGGCGGACCAGCCCATCGAGCGACCTCTGGGGATCCGTCCGCCGGCAGGCCTCTTTCCACTCCCCGGCCCTCTCTCCTCCCGCCAGGGCCACCGCCCGCTCCCCTCCCCTGCAGAGGGTCTCCCAAAGCTCCTCCGCCCCTCCCGCCATGCGTATCATGCGGGGAAGAGAGACCGGGCTCATGCGGGGGAGGAGGGCCAGGGCCGTCCGGTAAGCCCTCTCCCTCTCCACGGCGGGGTCGCCCGTGCGATTCTCCCCCATCGGCAGCCGGCTTACCTTCCCCTCAACCCGCATGGCCGACCTCCTGCATGAGAAGGGAATCTCTGATTCTCTCCAGGGAGCGGTACTGCACGGCCTCCGCCAGGTCCGCCACGCTCACCCCGTCTCTCCCGGCAAGGTCGGCGATGGTGCGCGCCACCCTGAGGCAGCGGTCGAAGCCGCGAGCGGTAAGCCCAATCTTCTCGGATGCCAGATACATGAAACGCCTCTCCTCCTCACCCAAGCGGCAGGCCTCGTATAACCTGCCCGTCTCCACCTGTGCGTTGGTGGCGGAAGCACCTCCCCAGCGTCTCCTCTGTCTTTCCCTCGCCGCCACCACTCTCTCCCGCACGGACTCCGACCTCTCCCCGCCGGGAAGCTCCACCAGTTCCTGAGGCCTCAGCCGGGGAACCTCCACCTGGATGTCGATACGGTCCAGGAGCGGCCCGGATAGGCGGTGATAGTAATTCCTTATCCTTCCGGGAGGGCAACAGCAGGGACGCAGGGAATCGCCGAGGAAGCCGCAGGGACAGGGGTTCATGCCCGCCACGAGCAGGAATCGGGCCGGGAAAGTGGTGGTCACCAGTGATCTGGACACGGCGACCTTTCCCGTCTCCAGGGGCTGCCGCAGGACCTCCAGGGCATCGCGCCGGAATTCCGGCAGTTCGTCCAGGAAGAGCACCCCACGGTGGCTGAGGGTTATCTCCCCGGGCCGCGGAAAGTTCCTCCCTCCCCCCACCAGCCCCACATGAGAAATGGAATGATGGGGGGCGCGGAAGGGCGGAGAGGTGGACAGAGCAGCACCCGGATCCAGCAATCCGGCTATGCTGTGGATGCTGGCCACCTCCAGAACCTCCTCCGGGAGCAGGGGTGGCATGATCCCGGGAAGCCTTTCCGCGAGCATGGACTTCCCGGACCCGGGAGGGCCGATGAAGAGGATGTTGTGGCCTCCGGCGGCGGCGATCTCCAGGGCCCGCTTGGCGTGCAACTGTCCCTTGACCTCAGAGAGACAGGGAAAGGACTCCTCCCTTTTCTGCTTGGAGACGTCGGGCTGGGGAACGGGCTTCCCCAGAAGGTGGTCCAGTGCCTCCCTCAAGTTCCTCACCCCCACCGCGCGTATGCCTCCGGGGAGGGCTGCCTCGGCCAGATTCTCGGCCGGGACCACCATCTCCTCCCATCCCCTCCGGCGCGCCCAGAGGGCCATGGCCAGCGCCCCTCGCACCCCCCTCACCTTGCCGTCGAGGGCCAGCTCGCCCACCACCAGCCTTCCCCGCAGGGCCGATGGCTCCAGCATGCCGCAGACCGCCAGCATGGCCAGAGCGATGGGCAAGTCAAAGTAGGAACCCTCCTTTCTCAGGTGCGCCGGAGCCAGGTTGACGGTTATGAGCTGGCGGGGAAAGGGGAGCTCCGAATTGGCGATGGCCGCCTTTATCCTGCGGTAGGACTCCCGGACCGCGGCGTCGGGTAGCCCCACCATGTGAATGCCGGGAAGGCCGCCGGAGGTGTTTATCTCCACCTCCACACCGATGACCTCCATCCCCAATATGGAACAGCTCTCCACCCTGGCGTACATCGGACCACCTCCTTTATATGTTATATATATTATATAAGTTTAATATGACATGTAAACATCGCATCGTGAAGCCGCCTCCTACTCCGCTCCTCCCTGGGGAAAGCCGTCCATTCCGAATGAGCCCTGAGATCGAGCCGACCATGAAAGGATCGCGAGCGTCGAAACATCTTCCCAGATGTGAGGGTATTTTAGGCTCTTTCTCATCCGGTCAGCTCGAAGGTTCCTTTGCGCCCGGGAAAGTCCAGGCCGACTGCCGCCCTCCATCACCGGCGGTCAACGGCCAAGCCGGGCGCGCATAACGAGGAAAATGGCGCAAGGCCGCTTTACAACAGAGCCGCGGACCCATTTTATGTCTCCCTGTTTACCGCTCCGCCACGGCGCTTTTGACACCGCTGCCGACATGTCTGAGGAGGCAAGGCTGAGAAGGCAAGGCAGCGAATCCGTCATCCAAGGGGAGGCGATTCACGGGTCCTCTGCCGCCGGAGCATCGGAAGCTCAAAGAAGGGGCATGACGAGGCCTTTCCTCAGGGAACGCGACCTCCCCAACATCTCCTGCCGGAGCAGGGCAAGCTTAATAAAAAGGGGATGCAAAGGGGGCTTTCCGACCTCGGGAACCCGTTCTCAGGGGGAGGCGGTTTCCGCGGACGCCCGCCTGCCGGAAATCCAGGCCACGAGGCAACCCAGAAGGAGGAAGGCGACGGGGAACCACCAGACACGGAAAACGAACTCCTTCACCCCGGCGATATATCCCTTGCGGTCGAGGAACCACAACCCGGGCGGGAGGATCACCACGAGGAGCACCGTATTGGAGAGCAGGGAAACCAGCACTCCCCTGGTCCCCACTTTCCTCGAGAGCTGCGCGTCCGGATAATAGACGGCCACCAGGAGGGCCAGGCAGAGGAAGGCCAGGACCGCCAGGGCCACAGCCGAGTTGTCGTAGCTGAGCCATATGGCCAGCAGGGCGAAGATGAAGAAAGCCCCCAGGGCCAGGACGCCCAGTAACACCTTTCGCACCAGCGAGGAGAGGATCAGTTGTGCGAGGGAAGGGGGCCTGCGCACCTTGATGCGCCGGATCTCGCGCTCCAGCTCCAGTTCCTCATCGGGACCGGGAACGGCGTTCAGGTCCCTTTCGCAGTTGAAGCAGTACTCGTCGCTGTCAAGGTTGTTCCTGCCGCACCATGGACAGGTCTTCATGCCCTTCGCCTTTCCGTATGTCCTTAGGCCAAACAAACCACCGCTTCCGCACCCCTGTGGGAGAGGAGCAGGCGCGGAGGCCGGCCGACCCTCTATATCTCGATGGTCAGGCCCGCCGCGGCCGAACGACGCTGCGGACCGGATTCCCTCTTTACGGTGCCTTTCCCTCCGCCGTCAGACTCGAAGGCCTCCGTTCACCCCGGTCTCCTACCGCCACCGGGCCTGCCTGAAAGCCACGCAGGTCGCAAGACGGATGCTCCTCCACTCTCCGTCTCTCGGCCGCCCCGCCGCCCCCGGGACGGGATCAGCAGTCACCCGCCTCGAAGGCGTCCCGGACGTGCACTATTTTCCACCCCTCACGCCCGTTCAGCAAGGCGATGACGTCGAAACGGCAGCGCCTGCCCGCCGCTCCCTTGTGTAGGAGATAATAGGCCGCCGCCCTGACCATGCGTTCCCTCTTCCTCTCGTCCACCGCCGAGAGCGCCTCCTCGAGATCTCCTCCCGTCCTGGACTTCACCTCGCAGAAGGCCAGGTCGCCTCCCTTGAGAGCCACGATGTCCAGTTCCCCGAAGGGGGTGCGGAAATTGCGCTCCACGATGCGGTAGCCGCGGCGCTTGAGGAAGCGCGCCGCCGCCTCCTCTCCCGCCCTCCCCTTGACCAGGTTGCCCTTTCCCATGCTGTCTTTATACTCCCCGGCACGGACATCCCTATTCCAAGTCCATGCGCGTCTGGACAACGCCCCGGAATGACGAGCGGTGGCAGGGGGCGGGACCCTTCTCGGCGATCCGCCGCAGGTGACCCGGCGTGCCGTAGCCCTTATGGGAGTCGAACCCGTATTCCGGGTACATGGTCCACCAGGTGAGCATCAGGCTGTCCCTTATGACCTTGGCCACCACCGAGGCGGCGGCCACGCTCGCGGAACGGGTGTCGCCGTGAACCAGGCACCACTGCGGATGCCCCAGCCCGGTTAGGGCGTAAAAATCCACCAGTACCAGGTCCGGCGGCGGGTGGAGGGCCTGCACGGCCTCGCGCATGGCCGCAAGGTTGGCCTCCTGCAGGCCATGGGCGTCGATCTCCCAAGGGGGCGCGCAGGCGAAGGACCAGGCCTCAGCCACCTCCAGGATGCGGGGGAACAACCTCCGGCGGTGGGCGGGGGAGATGGCCTTGGAGTCGGCAAGCCCCTCCAGGATGCCCAGGTCCACACGACGTGGGAGGATGACCGCCGCGGCCACCAGTGGACCGGCCAGGGCTCCCCGCCCCGCCTCGTCCACGCCGGCAACCCTGCGGAAACCCAGGCGATAAGCCCATTTCTCCGCGGCCAGGGTGGGGCTCTTCACGTCCGCCTTCCGCCTAAAGCCCGGACCAGCGGCCCGGAGGCCACCAGATGAAGACCGCCCTCCCCACTATGGCCTCCAGGGGCACGAAACCCCACCGCCGGCTGTCGTTGGAGTTGGGACGGTTGTCGCCCATGACCATCACCGTCCCCTGTGGGACCTCGGTCGGCCCCCAGTCGCTGCCGTCGGAGATGAACTCGTACTCCGTGGGGTAGGGGGAGCCGTTGATGTAGAGCTGGCCGTCGCGCAGCTCCACGATGTCACCCTCCACGCCGACCACCCTCTTGATGAAGGGGACCGCCTCCTGGTGGGTGACGTTGAGTACCTCCGCCAGAAGGTCCAGAGATCGCGAGAGGGGGTTGGCGCCCTGGGTGTGGTTGCCGGAATCGTTGGGATTGAAACGGAAGACGATTATCTCACCGCGGCGGGGCTTGCGGAAATGGTAGGTGATGCGGTCCACCATCACCCGGTCCCCCTCCTTCAGGGTGGGCTCCATAGAGGGGGAGGGGATCATATAGGGCTTGATCAAGAAGGCCTGTAGGAAGATGGCCAAGACCAGGGCGGTGATGAAGAGCACCGCCACCTCGAGGAAAGCCCCCAGCCATTGGGAGCCCTCTCCGTCTCTTCCTCCCCCGGCCCTCACGGCCGCTCCGTCCGGCGCTCCCGGATATCCTCCGGGCGCACCGAGCTCCCCCTCGTCCGATAAAGACCGGGGCAGGTGACCTGACATGCTGACGACCTCGGCCCTCAGGTGCGGCGCTTTTCCTTTATCCTGGCCTTCTTTCCCACCCGGTCCCGGAGGTAATAGAGCTTGGCCCGCCGGACCTTGCCCTGGGAGACCACCTCGATCTTGGCGATGATGGGCGAATGCAGGGGGAAGGTGCGCTCCACTCCCACCCCGAAGGACACCTTGCGCACGGTGAAGGTCTCCCGGGTGCCGCCCCCCCTACGGGCGATGACCACGCCCTGAAAGACCTGGATTCGCTCCCGGTTTCCCTCCACCACCCTAACGTGGACCTTAACCGTATCCCCGGGACGGAAATCCGGGATGTCGTCCCGCAGGTATTCGCTCTCCACCACGTCCGTCTTCTGCATCCTCTTCCTCCTTTCCGTTATATTACAAACCATCGGCCCTTCCCCGGCAAGGGAAGGCGCCGGTGCGCGGTCCTCGACCCTCCGGCACACGGTGATCCTGCACCGTGGCCTCTCATCTCTCCTCCCTGGCGAATGGGGAACTCCTCCCCCGCCGGACGGGAGCCGGGCCGTGAGCCCCGCCTATTTTAACCCATGGAAGCCCGCAACATGTATAGACCTTCCTGCCTCGCAGCGCACAAGGAAATCCCCCTGCGCCATCTGCATACTCGCGCCCTCCGTCACGCCGTCCGCAAGGCGGGTGTATAGGAACACCCTGAGGGGTCCGGCGCGTGCCCCTTCCACTGCCCCAGCTCTCGGTCTTTCGGATCGCGGTCATAAAAGAACGCCTACCGCCCGCCATCCGACGCCCTGCCCTTCCCCTCCTCCACTTTTTTCACTATCAAGACCTCAACCTGAACGATCACCTACGGCAGACCGTCATCTTGCCGGCCTTTTTCCTCCTTACCTTGCGGTTTCCTAAAGCCGTGCCGGTAACGGTCTTTGATGGCCTAAAACCGCTAGGTCTCTTCCCTTCCTCCCTCCTTTAAAAGCTCCGGCCGCATGCGGCGGGTCCACTCCAGGGCCATGCGGCGGCGCCACCTCTCCACCTCCTGGTGGTTGCCGGAGAGCAAGACCTCCGGCACCCTCCATCCCAGGTACTCCGCTGGCCTGGTGTACTGGGGGTACTCCAGGAGCCCGCCGCTGAAGGACTCCTCGCGAAGGGACTCCAGGTTGCCCACCACCCCGGGCACCAGCCGGGTGACCGCCTCGATGATCACCAGGGCGGCGAACTCCCCACCGGATAGAACGTAATCCCCTATGGAGATGGCCTCCGTGCACAGGTGCTCGAGGACCCTCTCGTCCACGCCCTCGTAACGCCCGCAGATGAGGGCCAGGTGCGGCCGAGAAGCCAGCTCCGCCACTTTCTCCTGGGTCAGCCTCTCCCCCCGGGGAGTGAGCATGATCACCGAGACCTCGCTCTTCAGGCGCTCCAGCTCTTCCAGGCGGTAGCCCAGGGTGCGGGTCACGGCCTCGAAGACGGGCTCCGGCTTGAGGACCATGCCCGGCCCCCCTCCAAAGGGCTCGTCGTCCACCTGGCGGTGCTTGCCCGGGGCGTAGTCGCGGATGTCGTGCACCCGAACCTCCACCAGCCCCTTGCGGATGGCCTTGCCCAGCAGCCCCTCCTGCAAAGGGGACTGGAAGATGCCCGGAAAGATGGTATAGACGTCTATGCGCAAGGTTCCCTCCTCAAGGCCGCGCCTTTCCGCCGTCTGGAACGCTCCCTTTATGTGCGGGATCAGGCCTCCGGGTACAGACGGGGTCAGGACTTGAGGTCACGTTCCTCATAGCGGAGATGCCTTTGGTTCCGGAAAGGGATTTCCGTGAGAGGCCCGACCGGCTCCCCCGCCGCGGGCCACACGCGCGCCGCCCGCAGCGAGGCCCGCGAGGGTAGCCCGGCTCACAGCAGACCCGGGAGGGGGCGGATGACCATCCTCTCCCCAAGGAGGTCTATC
>NZ_JACVJJ010000013.1:0-2762 GCF_015711935.1 Candidatus Solincola tengchongensis | reverse complement strand
GGGGCGCCCCGCCTCTCCTCGATGAAGGAGGAGAGGAGCTCGGCGAAGTCCCTTCCGGTCATGCGCGAGCCGGCCAGCTCCAGGGCCAGGGCCTCGCTCCCCGTCACCCTGGGTTCCGGGAGCTCCCTCAACTCGCATAGCTCACGCCACTTCTCCCGAACGAGGTTCCAATCATCAACAGCCTGCCGGAGAGACTCGTCCGCAACCGGAGCCGAGAAATGCGAGGCCAGGTGCTGGCGGAGGAGTTCCAGCTCTCCCCGGAAGTATTCCAGGGAGTCGTCCCGGAAGAAGTGAGGCACCTTCAGATAGTGGAAGAAGGGCAGGTTCTTGTTATGCTGCCAGTTCTCGAACATGGCACGCAGGTGGTCGCAGCCGTTGGTCTCGATGAGCCCGTCCAGGAAGTCGTAGGTGCCGTCCAGTGCCAGCTGCAGGCAGGAACGGCAGAAGGAACAGTTGAAGAGGGACATCTCGCCGTCGGCCAGGTCGGTCCGGGGGTTGCCCAGGGCCTTGATGCGGTAGGGGAGCAGGCCCGCGGCCTCGATGAGCTCCACGGGGGTGGCGAGGCATGAGTAGCCCAACACCCGTCCGCCCCTCTCCTTCCAACCCCTTACGTAGGGGTCATATATCTCCCTTATCTCCAGCGCGGTCCCGGAAACGGCCATCCCTATCACCTCCTACGGCCTCTCCTGCCGGCACGCAGACTGGACAGGTAACCACGAAAACCTTGGTAAATAATGGTTATTATGCCTTTGACCATTGCTCTTGCCGTCTCGGGTCGGGCGGCCAGGGCCTCCCGCAGGCGGGAGCCCGACTGGCGGAAGAGGTTCTCCAACTCCGAACGGTCGAGCGAATCCAGCAGGGCGGCCGCGTAACCCTCGCCTGCCGGGATTTCCCTGAGGCGGCGGTTAACGACCCGCAGGAGGTCGTTGAACCTCTTTGCGACCTCCAGTGGGCCGAGCCGCCCCAGCGTCTCAGCGCGCAAGGGTTCCATGATCTCCCGCCAAGCGATGGCGGGACGCTCCTCCGCCGCAGCGGGCCGACCAGTTTCTCCGGCAAGGCGGGCGCCTCGCAGGAGCGAGGCCAGGGAGCGCGAAAGCCGTGTGAGTTCCTCTGCGTCCAGGTTTCGGGCGAAGGCTTCTCGCATCCTGGACCGCACTTCAATGGGGATGGCGGAATAACTTTCCATGATCCCGGCGAGGGCGCGGAGGGAGGAGTTGGCCAGAGAGGCGGCGGCCTCCAGCAGGGAGGAGGCCAGGTCGGCGTCCCTCAGCGCCTGTTCGACCAGTGAGGAGACCATTGCCTCCCCCTCCTCCCCGAGGGCGGCCAGGGCCTCGGCCAGGAGTGGACCGTCGATCCCCTCGACCAGGTCGGAGGCGATTCGGGAGAAGGGCCCCGTGGCGTAGAGGCTCCCGTCCCCCAGGATGTAGGCACCGCGGTGCAGGTTGACCAGGAAGGCGGCCGCTCCGTTTATAACCTCCGCGGCCTCCTTCCAGTCCACCTCCTCCAGGATATTGAAGAGGGCATAGGTCATGGCCTCGGCGGGAAGGTCCAAGACCTTGAACAGGGTCTTCAGCACCTGCAGGGCCTGATTTGCCGCCGGGGCCACCACGCTGAAGAGGTTCACCAGGGCCACGGGGTTGTCGCCCAGTACCTCTATCTCCCGGCGCAACCCCTCCAGGCGGTCTGCCGCCCGGTAGTTGAGTACCTTGCGCAGCTTGCCGAAGTCCACCGCTTGAGTGGCCCGCGAGAAGAAATCCACCTGCTCCTCCACCAACAGCTCCGGGCGCTCCTCGTGCAGGCGGATGAGCAGGCGGGAGAAGGAGTTGATGAGCTCTCCAAGGAGGCTCCCGTCGGCACCCGGCAGGGCTCGTGCGAGGATGCGAGCCGCCCTCTCCGGGGGGAGGTTCTCCATCCTCTCCAGTATCGTCCGGGCAGCCTCCAGGAGGGTCTGGGACAGGACGGGGAGGGATTCCAGGAGAACCTCGGAGAGGCGTCCGTCCCCGTCCAGGAGTTCCCGTGCCAGTTCCTGCGGGTCCCTCTCGCCGATGACCTTCAGCATATTTGCCAGGCCGTTTCGCAGGGTTTCCACCCCGACCCTCTTCCCTTCTTCGTAAGAGCTCATGCTCACCACCTCACCCGAAAAGTCTAGCTACGCCTTTTATCCGTTTCCTCCTCAAGCCCACCTCGCATGACAATTTTCCAAGGCTTCGGAACGGAATCCGACATCTTGTGCTCCCATGCCCGTCATCCAAAGTCGCGGTCCCACGCTCTACCTTGCGGTTCCCGTCCATGTCAGGGTTTTCCCTAGGCGCCCCTTATCCCCTAAACCTTCACCCCCCTCCCAAGCTATCCCCGGTTCTTTCTGATCATTCACGAGTCCTCGGCCACGCCGGAAAGCTGCTTTCCCTGTCCTATCGGGCTCGCTGTACGGAAGACATCCCCGTCGCCCCTGGAGGGAATGGGTAAGGTCCTTCTCGTGTCTCGTCACGCTTTCGTTCCCCTCCCTGCCCCTCCATTTAGGGGACCGCTTCTTTTAAGACATTGGAACGGAATCCAGCCTACATCCCCTTTTCTTTTCATCACCTCAAGCCGTTGTCCTTAAGCCCTTCCCTTTACGGCCCTTGATGCTCGTGAGTCATTCCCGAGTCCTCGGCCACGCCGGAAAGCTGCTTTCCCTGTCCCACCGGGCTCGCCTTGCGGACGACGTTTCCTCCATCCCAGGAAAGATTGGAAAGCATACCTTTTTGTCTAGGCCTCGAGCT
>NZ_MU158678.1:100483-166861 GCF_015711935.1 Candidatus Solincola tengchongensis | reverse complement strand
CCTCGCCGCCCTTCCGGACGAAAGAGGGCACGCATGAACAAAGCCCTTCCTCCCAGGATCTTCCTGGTAGTATGCGAAAGGGACACGCACCGGGATCATGGAAAACCCCGGCCACCGGAGGTATGATTTCTAAAGAGATTCACGGGACAGTGATGGCGCAGGCGGCCGAGCCGACTGCCCGTATCTTGCGAATCGGAGGTAGGCGATCTTGAGGACTTGGGGCATATCTTTCGGCGAGAGGGAACGCATGGAATTGGAGCGCATAGTCCTGGACGGCGACCGCGACGCGGCGCTCACCTTCCTGAAGGAGGTCATCTACTCCAGGGTGAAGGAGAGCGAGAAGCCCGGGAGCTGCTTCCACGACACCAGCAAGCCGGTGGAGAAGCTGGACCGGCCGGTGGACTTCCACAAGAAGTTGGGCGACTTCCGTTGACCGACCGCACCCTTTGCTTTGCGTGGAGCTTTTTATTACAATAGGAGCGATGCCTGCCGGTGGGGGCATCTTCCCCGCGATTTTTTTATGGCCGGTGCGGGGAAGGCTGAGAAAGGAGTTGTGAGGAGACGGTGAACATCTACGTGGGCAACCTGAGCTACGGTTCGACTGAGGATTCCCTCCGGAACCTCTTCGAAGCGTACGGAGTCGTGGACACGGTGAGCATCATCATCGACCGCCAGACGGGACGCTCCCGCGGATTCGGTTTCGTTGAGATGCCCAACGACGAGGAGGCCAGGGCGGCCATCGCCGGCCTGGACAACAGGGAGTTCGAGGGGCGGGTGCTCAGGGTCAACGAGGCACGTCCGAAGCCGGAACGCAGGTCCAGCTACAACTGGTAAGACGGGCGGCGGAAGAGAGGGATACACAAAGGGCGCCGGCACAGGCGCCCTTATTAATTCGAGCGGGTCCGGAGGGAAGTACACCGCGGGCCGGAATGCAGGGACGGCGACCCGGCCTCATATCCCCGGAAGGCTGTGGCCACCCCGCACTCCGCCGTAATCGAAATACACGGGCCGCTCCACGACTACGGGGGAATCGGAACGCACCCTCATGGACAGCTGATAACCCTCGCCCGCGTCGTGGTTGACGAAGATCGTCAGCCGCGTCCGTGCGGGCACGACGAAGGTCCGTGGGGGGAGGGATCCCACTTCCTGGGTGAGATAGGACACCGCTACCTCTGCGTCCTCGCTCCCCGGGTTCTGCAGGCAGAGCCAGGTATGAAAGCCCGGGCCGGTGTACCCCTCGGCCAGGAACCAGTCTGTGCCGGCCCGCGCGGAACCCATCACGCAGTCCCCGCCCGACCAGCCGGAATAGTTGAAATACATGGGCCGTTCGGCCAGGAAATAGGCCGTGGAGACCAGGACCACGGACACGTCCTTGTCCCTTCCCACCTCCCCGGGGACGAACACCGTGTAGCGCTTTCCGGCGCGCACGATGTAGGACCTCTCCACCACCGTTCCCTGGTCCGGGCCGGGCTGGAAGGAGGCGTACACGAGTATGTTGAAGGGGTTGGGGTTCTGGATGGTCAGCCACTCCTCGAATCCCTGGCGCGCGGTCCCCTCGGCGAAATAGTAGGTCTGCGAAAGGGCGGTTGCCCCCCTCACGCAATGGCCCCCCTGCCAGTGGAACCCGCCCGTCCCCAGGTAGTCGAAATATATGGGGCGTTCGGCCACCACGGGGGAATCGGAGATGAGTTTCAGCGAATGCTGGTAACCGGGGCCCAGGATGTCGTTGACAAAGAAGCTTCGCCGGGAGCCTGCTGGGATCTTGTACCCTTTTTTCTCCACTACTCCGGCTTCCTGGGTCTGGAAATAAAAGTCCAAAACGGCGTCATTCTCGAGGGGGTTGAGGACGCAGATCCACTCCTCGAAGCCCTCGCCCGTGTAACCCTCGGCGAAATACCACGTGGTGGAGGCCTCTTCCGTGCCCATGGCGATATGTCCGCCCGACCACTTCTGCCCGTAGGTGAAGTAGACGGGCCTCTCCGCCGCGATGTCCCCTTCCGATTCCAGCTTGACCGATACCTCGCGGCCGGGACCCACGTCCATGTTGACGTGGATGGTGGTACGCGATTCGGGGGGGATCAATACCTTGCGTGAAAGGCTGGTGCCGTCGGCGAAGAGGTAGGTCACCGCGGTGCGCACGGGCACGCCGTGCGGGTTCCCCAGGCACAGGTATTCCTGGAAACCCGGGCCGGTGTACCCTTCGGCGAAATAGAGCACCTGGACGGCGCGCCTCCTCCATACCTGGAGCCCTTCCAGGTTCTGGGTCCCGGCCAGCAGTTCCTCCCCGTCAAGGAGCAGGGAAGCCACGGAGGTGTTGTCGGGATACCCGAACCCGTTCAAAGCCTCCCGGTACCATTGGGAACCGTCAAAACGCCAGACCTGGCAGCCCGATGCATCGTTGAAGGTGCCCACATAGAGGTCCACCCCGCCCGCGACCATAGACACCACGCCCAGGTTACCGGCGTCCCCGAAGCCGCCGCTGGCCACCCTGGTCCAGTTGGCGCCGTCGTAGGACCAGACCTCGCAGCCCTTGCTCCCCGAGGAATCGTAGGTGCCCACATAGAGACCCGCGTCATAGACGGCCATGGAGGAGGCCTTGCGGTTGTAGGCCTCCCCGAAACCGGGGGCGGTAGGGGTGCCCGGCGCTCCCTGGCCCACCACCTGGGTCCAGGAAAGACCGTCATAGGACCAGATCTGGCACCCTGAGGAGTAATTGTTGCTGTAGGTACCCACGTAGAGCCGCCCGTAATAGACGGCCATGGATGCGGCTCCGAAATTTTCGGTGTCGCCGAAACCCCCGGCGGCAACCCGCAACCATGTCTGGCCGTCGTATTGCCAGACCTGGCAACCTCCTTCGTTATAGGTCCCCGCGTACAGGCGGCCCCCGAAGACGGCCATGGCGGGGACGTCTATGTTCGCCGCTTCGCCGAAGCCGGGACCCGTGGGCGTGCCCTGAGCTCCCTGGCCCACCACCTGGGTCCAAGTCTCGCCGTTGAACGACCAGATGCTGCACCCCCGCGTCGCATTGCGCACGGAGAGATAAAGCCGGGACTGGAAAACCGCCATGGCCGAGACGTTGGTGTTCGAGGCCAGGCCGAACCCCGGGCCCGTGGGCGTGCCAGCCTCGTCCGCCCCTATCTCCTGGTACCAGTCGAGGCCGTCGTATGACCAGACGCGGCAACCATTCGGGTTATTGGTCCCCAGGTAGATCTTTCCGGCAAAGCGGGCCATCACACCGGCCGCGGCGTTGGACTGCGTATCCAGTCCCCGTGATGCGATCCGCTCCCATCCACCCGGGACCATATCCCCGGACGCGCCGGGGACTTGCGGAACCGGTACGACGAAAAGGGGAAGCAGGGCCAGAATGCCGGCCAATAACCACTTCCTGGCGAAAGACCCGATTTCCATGCTCATTCCCACCTCGCGGTATGTTCTAAGCCCAAGACCACTGCCTCTCCCGCCTTGACACCGACCCTAACGTGTAAACGTAACGCTCTCCCATCCCTGAACCGCAAGCCACGAAAGGCCGAAAACACATTTCGCAATTCATATTTCATCGGCAGCATACCCTATTCCTGCCCCAGCCCAGCGCCCACCCAGGAGCATTGCCCGCTGGACCCGGAAGGAGTTCCCGCTTCAGGGTACGCCGCTCAAACCCGGAGTTTCCTATCCCGCATGGCGTCCCGGAAGACGAAGGCCGCGAACCGTGACTGCCCCCGGAGAAAGGCGCCCCAACAGCATGTACCACACATCGAGGACGGCTGTCGTCGATCGAGCCGCTAACGGGAAAGGGACGGTCAAGCCCCGGATCTTCCAGTGAAGCGTCAGGAACGGCGATCTAAAGCGTCGGGAACGGCAATATAAGAACGGCAATATAAGGTATCTTTCCGCGGTATATCCTTATCCTGCCCAAACTCCCGCCCACCACACCACGGGTAGGGGCTCCTCCAAATCTACGGAGCTTCTCCACGAAAAAGCGATGGTAATAAATGGTATATGGCAGATTTCAAACCATGGGCGGTCCGGGCCCGTGCTATACTAGGGACACTAGGGAAGGGGCGATATGCGACGCGAAGATCTGCTGGAGATCCTCCTGGGAGTACGCGAGGGCCGGGTGGGCATCGAGGAAGCGGCGGCCAGGTTGGCCCTCGAGCCGGTCAGCGACCTGGGGTTCGCCAACCTCGACCAACACCGGGAGCTGCGCAAGGACCTCCCCGAGGTTGTCTACTGCGAGGGAAAGCCTTCAGGGACCATCGGCCCCATCGCCCGCTCCCTGGCGGAGAGGAGCAGCGGGAACATCCTCCTCACCCGGGCCTCGGAGGAGGCCTATCGGGAAGTGAAGGAATGCCTGCCGGAAGCGGAATATCATCCCTTAGCCCGCATCATCGTCGTGCGCCGGGAGGAGAGGCCCCGGGTGGGCAAGGTGGTAGTGGTGACCGGAGGCACGGCGGACATACCCGTGGCCGAGGAAGCAGCCCTGGTGGCGGAGATCTCCGGCAACCGGGTGGAACGCCTTTTCGACGTGGGAGTGGCGGGGATCCATCGCCTCCTCTCCCGCACCGAGGTCTTCCGGGACGCCAACGTCGTGGTGGTGGTGGCGGGGATGGAAGGTGCCCTGGCCAGCATCGTGGGTGGGCTGGTCAGCTGCCCGGTCATCGCCGTTCCCACCTCCGTGGGTTACGGGGCCAGCTTCGGGGGCCTTTCCGCACTCCTCACCATGCTCAACTCCTGTGCGCCAGGGGTGGCGGTGGTGAACATCGACAACGGCTTCGGTGCCGGTTACCTGGCCCACCTCATCAACCGGGCTGCGGTCGGGAAGAGGGATGAGGGTCGCTAGGAAGGGAGAGGGTATGGCCAGTCCGGTGTGGTTCGTTAGCCTGGTGAAGAGGACCTTTCCGCAGCGTTTCACCCTGGCCAGGTTGACCAAGGCGCCCCTGCTGGGTGGGCTTCTGGACCGCTGGCTCTTCGGCGGAGACGACATCATCTACCTGCCCAAGGACCGCGTGGTAAAGGTAGCCGGCGAGGTCTCCGCCGGCGAGAACGTGGTCCTTCCCTCGCGGGTGGTGGAACATTTCATAGAGAAGGCCAACTATCACTGGATAATGAACACCTGCATCTGTCGCGAGTCCTCCGGCTGCCGCGATTATCCCGTGGATCTGGGCTGCCTGTTCCTCGGCGAGGCGGCCATGGGAATAAATCCCAGGTTGGGCAGGCGGGTCGGCAAGGATGAGGCCCTGGAACATCTGCGCCGCTGCCGCGAGGCGGGCCTTTTCCAGCTCATCGGGCGAAACAAGCTGGATACAGTATGGTTGAACGTCAAGCCGGGAAACCGTTTGCTGACCATCTGCAACTGCTGTCCCTGCTGCTGTCTTTGGAAGATGATACCGGTGCTTTCCGAGGATATAGGCTCCAAGGTTCACCGCATGCCGGGGGTGGAGGTCAGGGTCACCGAGAGATGCAAGGGGTGTGGGACCTGCGTGAAAGAAGGTTGCTTCGTGCAGGCCATCCGCATGGCGGGGGACCGGGCGGTCATCGGCGAGGAATGCCGGGGCTGCGGACACTGCGTGGAGGTGTGCCCTCACGAAGCCATCGAACTGGTCTTGACCGATACCGCCTTCATGGAGGACCTCGTGAAGCGCATCGCCACCCTGGTGGACGTGACCTGAGCCCTTTACCCGATGCCGGCGCGGCCCTTCGATGCCGCCAGTCGTGAAACGAGGGAGGTCGAAGCGTGAACGCCTATTTCGACATCAGCCTGCCCGTGAAGAGCGGCATGCTGACCTGGCCGGGAGACGAGGAGGTCCTCCTGGAGCGTACCCTTTCTCTGGAGCGCGGCGACCCCTGTAACCTCTCCCGGCTGCGGATGGGGCTTCACGCCGGCACCCATCTCGACGCTCCCCTGCACTTCCTACCCCGGGGGGAGGACATAGCCTCCATGCCGCCGGAAGCGGGCATCGGCCCGGCGCGGCTCGTGGAGATACCCGGGAGCCGGGTCATAGGACGTGTCGACCTGGAGCCTTTCTCTCCCCGCCGGGGCGAGCGCCTCCTCTTAAAGACCCTCAATTCCCGGGACTCCTGGTGGGAAAGGCCCTTCGACCCCCACTACGCCCATCTCGATCCCGGCGCCGCCGCCTACCTGGCGGAGCGTGGAATCCTTTTGCTGGGCGTGGACTATCTCTCCGTGGGCCCCTTCGGGGAGCGGGCAGGCGAGGTGCACCGCCTGTTGCTGGAGGCCGGGATATGGATATTGGAGGGGCTCGACCTGGGGGCGGTGGAGCCGGGGGATTACGAGCTCATCTGCCTTCCCCTGCGCGTGGCGAACGGCGACGGCTCGCCGGCGCGGGCGATACTGAGGACGCTCGGCTGAAGCAGCGAGGCCAGGGGGCGGGGCGTGCGGGGCAAGTTGACCACTGTAGTCCCGTTCTTACTCTCCTCAGGGACGTGAACATCCGGCCTCAGCGCCTCCACCGCTTGCATTCTCCTTCCCCCTTCCTGGATCCCCGTGCCGGGATACGTCCTCGCTCGCCGCCATAACCGTGCCTTCCACGCCTTCCGATTCTGACGGTCGAGAGTGACGCTACTCGCTCACGTTCCATTTACCGGCAACGACCGTTCGCGAGGCCGCCCTCTCCGCCCCTGCCGCATCGGCGAGGCCAGGCCTTCCGGCGGCATGCGCGTATCGCCGTGAAATCTATTCCACACCGCGGAACCGCAATCCTTCTCCCGCCATATACCCCTCCTCCCTCCTTGCCCCTTACGCCCCTCCCCGCCGCCGGCGTGAACCGGAGTGAGCCGGCGGGACGATAAAGAGCGGCAACGGCGGGAAAAATGGACGTAGCGGAAGGGTGCCGCACAGGGATGGGACAGGCCTTTCCGCCGTGAAGGGGGAATCGCCTCATGCCCTCGCGACATGCACCTCTCGGGTATGAGACGCAGGCCCCCACCTTTAAAGCGGGATGCGCTCCGCGTGCCAGCGAGGCCGGCGAGACCGTAAGCCGTGGCGCGACCTTTAGGCCGGGCCGGTGACGGAGCGCCCGGGGCGGAGAGAGAAAAGGCGCACGGCGAGTCCGGCGGGTGGACTCGATACGGATTGGAAGGCGGATGAAAAGTCAAGGGATTTAGGGAATCGGTCCGCGGCGTCAGGCAGGTGGAGAAAGGCGAGGTGAGGACATGGACCTACAGGGAAAGAAGGTCGCAGTGCTGGTTGGTAGGGGCTTCCAGGACCAGGAGGGGACCGTGCCTATCGAGTTCCTCCGACAAGAGGGGGCGGAGGTGACGACCATCGGCCCGGAGACCGGGGAGGTGAAAGGGCTGCACGGAACGACGATCCGGGTGGAGAAGACCTTCGAGGAAGTCTCGCCGGAGGACTTCGACGCCCTGGTGATCCCCGGCGGAAGATCGCCGGCTTACCTGAGGAAGTTCTCCGCGGCTCTCGATTTCGTGGCCGGGTTCGCCGCCACCGGCCGGCCGGTGGCCGCCATCTGCCACGGGGGACAGCTTCTGGCTGCGGCCGGCCTGGTGAAAGGCCTGACCATGACCGGTTATCCCAAGATAAGGGAGGAGATGGAAACGGCCGGTGCCGACTTCGTGGACCGCGAGGTGGTGACGGACCGCAACTTCATCACCTCTCGCTATCCCGATGACCTCCCGGCCTTCAATGCCGCGTTGAAAGCCAGGCTGCTGGAGGGCTGAGCCCTCAGACCCTCGCCCCGTCCAGCTCCGCCAGTATCTCCTCCGCCCTCTTCAGTGCGCGGCGCGATTCGGGGTCCCGGACACCGTCCCGTTGCTCCCGGTCCACGAACTTCTCCAAAAGGAGGCGGGCTTCGGTTTCCCTCCGAACGCGTACCTCCTCGTTCAGGGGACGGGTGGCCTGCAGTTTCATGGCCCCCTCCAGCCATCCCTCCGGAAAATACCAGTCCTTGAACCACCGGAATCCCGCCCTCCAGAGGTGGTAGCCGAGGGGGGTGGCCATAGGAGGAAAGCCTCTCTTCAGGCCCCTCTCCGTCTCCCGGGCCAGGCGATGGGGTTCGGCGCCGTAGATGGCCATCAGCGAACCGCCGGGCGGTATCAGGTTCCCCAGCAGCCGGAATAACTCACCGGAAAGCCCCTCCTCCTCGAGGTCGATATCCTCTCGCTCCGTGAAGGAGAGCAACGGGTCGTACCTGAACTCCATCCACGGCCTTATGTGCTCGTCCCGGCCCATGAAGAACAGGCCCTGCACCACCGGTTTCCTGGAAAGGGAATCTCTCCGGGCAAGGTAGAGGTTGAAATAGGCCTCTCGGTCCGTCCTCCCGCGGCGGAGATCGCGGACCTTGAGCGATAAACCCCCCAGCGGGCGGCCCTCCAGGCCCTCCCTCAAGAGATCTGAGGGTTCATACAGCCTTCCGGCCATCTTCTCCTCCCCGCCATACCACCCGCCTCCCTGCGTCGCCTTTACCGTACCACAAGACGAGCTTTGCTCCCGCTTTTTCATGTTCGCTCCCTGCCGGTCCCGTGTAAAGCAAAGACGGACTTGCCTTTCTCGCCTTGCTTACCCACTCGTTCAACCGTGATCCCGGCCCGAGCCCCTTACCCTCGTAACCCTTAAGACGCCTGCGGCAACGGTGGCGCATCCCTCCGATAGGCACGGATTCCGCTGGAGGCTTGAATCCAGGCGGTTTGACGTACGTCATACCCGAACGGCGGAAGTATGTTTACCCGGTGATATCCGGGGAATCATATTTTATTGCTTGAAAGGCCGGAGTCCTTGACGTGCGGCATGCGGATAGGGGCGAAGCCGATTCGGATTAACGTTCGGCTTGAGGATCGAAGGAGGTAGGGAACATGCGGGAGATGACCGAAAAGTTCCTGAGCGAGGCCTTTGCCGGGGAGAGCATGGCCCATATGAGATACCAGCTCTTTGCGGACCGGGCTGAGGCCGACGGCCTTACCGAGCTGGCCAGGATGTTCCGGGCCATCGCTTTTGCCGAGAAGGTACACGCCGGCAACCACCTGGAGGTCCTGGGCGGGCTCACGGCCGCTTCGGACAACATCCAGACCTGCATCAACGGCGAGACCTACGAGATAAACGAGATGTACCCGGTCTTCAACGCCACGGCCAAGCTGCAGGACGAGGAAGGGGCGGTACGGAGCACCTACTATGCGCTGGAGGCGGAGAAGATACACGCCGAGTGGTACAAGAAGGCCAAAGAGGCCGTGGACCGGGGCGAGGACGTGAAGATCGGGACCATCCAGATCTGCAGCGTCTGCGGCCATACCCGGGAGGGCGACGCGCCGGACAAATGCCCCATCTGTGGGGCTTCCCGGGACAAGTTCGTGGCCTTCTGAGCCGCAGAAAGCCGGTCTCCGGTATCGAGGAACGCCGTGCAGGGCAAGGCGGAGAGCATGAATCCCCGCGGAAAGGACATCAGGTCAGAAGGCGGCAGGGAAACGGGAGGCGGTACGGGAGGAACGCGGAAGGCTACATCAACCGGCAACGGGATGCGTGGCGAGATAAAACGGACTCCCGAAAGGAAAGACGGTCCGAGGGAAGGAGGAAGGCGATGACGGAGAGGCTCCAGGTCTACAAGTGCGATATCTGCGGGAACATCGTGGAGGTCCTCCACTCCGGCCAGGGCGAGCTGGTCTGCTGCGGGCAGCCCATGGTCCTGCAGGTGGAGAACACCGTGGACGCCGCGGTGGAGAAACACGTCCCCGTGGTGGAGGTGCTGGAGGACGGGATTCTGGTCAAGGTCGGTGAGGTGGCTCACCCCATGATCGATGAGCATTACATAGAATGGGTGCAGATCATGGCGGGCGACATGAGCTACCGCATCTTCCTCAAGCCGGGGATCGCCCCCGAGGGCAAGTTCACCGTGCCCGGTGAGGGGATCACGGCGCGGGAGTACTGCAACCTGCACGGCCTCTGGAAATCAGCCTGAAGGAGCCACGAGAAAGACCGGATCGGCATCCAGACGAGGCACGCTGATCGAAAGTGGGGTCGCCGGAGCCCGGGGGCGCGAATGCCGAATCCCGGCGATTCCGGAAATAGAGCGAGAGCGGTCATAGACGAAGGGCGTCACATGAACGCCCTTCGTCTTCTTTGCCATTCGCCCGTTCTTCCAAATCACTCCGAACAGCCGTCTTACGGCCCTGCAGAACCCACCCCCACGTCTCCACCGGGATGTGCGGGGACGTACCCTTCACATAAAAGGCGCCCGTCGAGTGCCTTCAAGATCGGCGCTCAGAAGGCCAGCTCGGGTTTCCATACCTCCCAGACCTTACCCACTAGGTCCGGTCCGGGTCTCAGGGTCGGCTTTCCGGGCTGCCACCCCGAGGGCATGACCTCACCGGTCTTGGCCGTGTGCTGGAAGGCCTTCACCTGGCGTATCAGCTCGGCGACATTCCTTCCAACCGGAGGGGTCATGACTTCCATGGCCTGGACGATCCCCTCCGGATCGATGAGGAAGCGCCCCCGGATGTCCACGCCGGATTCCTCGTCATAGACCCCGTAAACACGTCCTATGAGCCCTCCGGCATCGGTGAGCATGGGAAAAGGCACCCCTCCCTTCACCATCTTGGAGAGTTCCTGTTCCTGCCAAATCTTATGCGTGAACCTGCTGTCCACGCTCATGGCCAGGACCTCCACGCCAAGCTTCTTGAGCTCCTTGTACTTGGCAGCGACCGCCGTCAGCTCGGTGGGTCACACGAAGGTGAAGTCGCCGGGATAGAAGCAGAGCACCACTTACTTGCCCTTGTAATCGGACAGCCTGAAATTCCGGACCTCCACCGAAGTAACCGCTGGCTTCGAAATCCGGGGCGGCTTTCCTACCCTGACTTTCATCTCCATCCCTCCCGACATCTCACCCTCCCCCGCAGGCCTCTCTTCTTTCTTCGCTCCCTCTTGGGCAAGGATCGGCCCCTTGGCGGGGGTCACGCACTTGTCCTCGGGTTTTCCCCTTGGACTCATGTGATCACCTCTTCACGTCCTCGAAATCTCCTTCCATTTTTTTCCTCCAGCCGCCGGTCCATCTCCCTAGAGGAGTTGCGGCTTGCCGGCGGCTTGGAAAGACGGAGGGAGTTTTGACACTACGCCTTGTCGTGATCCTGCAGCCGCGCAGCAAGAAGTGGTGCCTGTCTTCAGCCCTTGAGCTCCTCCACTTCCTCACGACCTTCCTCGAGCTCCTTCACCTGCTCTTCGTCCTCCATGAGCAGGAGGGCCTGGAACTCGCCCACGTGGGTCTTCTCCTCCCTGGCGATGTCCAGAAGGACCTTCTTGATGAGCTGGTTCTCGGTCATGGCCGCCAGCTGCTCGTAGAGGTTCACGGCGTCCAGCTCGGCGATCATGCCCACGCGGCAGATCTCCCGGTCCAGCTCTTTACCGCTCATGCGCCCGAGGTCCTTGGGAATCTCCGAAAGCATCTCACCCTCCTTTTTTTCATGCCTTTCGGCTGCCTCACCTGCTGGCGCAAAAAGCTCGGTGGGCGGACCTCCAGGGTAGAGGTTCCGGAGCCACCCGTTCTTTCGCCAACTTAATTATTTCCCCGCTTTTGTAGAGATAACCCTCCGGCCGGGCCTTCCGCCCCACCGTGCTCCATCACATCCGAGGGGTTCGGCGAGGGTAACCCGCGAGGCCGCCGCCGGAAGACCTGAAGACCCGCATCCCTGATACGAGAAGCCGGTTTCAAAACCGCCAGTTTCGCGTACCGTGAAGGCCGCAAGGGATCGTTTATGGAGCGCGCAAGAGCGGCTCACGGCCGAATGACGGTTCAGAGACCCATGCAATATCTGCCGGAAAGTAGGCGGCTCATGGGCACCGGCTCCTGCGACACCGGAGGGCCGCTTGCGTGCCCCTCACGGAGCGGGGGAAACGGAGCGGCACACGGCATGTTCCGGTCAGGAATCCGGGACGAGGAGGCGGAGCGAGGTAGAGGCGGATTTCTCGGGCAGGGGTTCGAGAGCAGGGAAGGACGCATTTGTGGGCCACCACAAACCAAGGAGGAACGGAGTTGAAAAGTGGTTGACGGCGAATAAATTTTAAAGTATTTTGGTACCAGAATACTTAAATATTTCATCGTTTTGCGGGAGCCATTAGAGGTGATGCCATGACCGGGACGTTGAGATTCTCGGAGGCCTTCATGCTGGGCCTGCATGCCGCATGCTATCTGGCAGGCCGTGACGGAGGCAAGGCCTCCACCCGTGAGATAGCGCTGTATCTTGGGGTATCGGAAGCCCACCTGGCCAAGGTCATGCAGCGGCTAGCCCGCTCCGGACTGTTGAGATCGTACCGGGGCCCGGGTGGCGGATTCAGGCTGGGCCGCGAGGGCAGGGAGATAAGCCTCATGGACATCTACGAGTGCCTTGAGGGCCCCTTTTCCCCCACCACCTGCTTCCTGGGCCGCGAGTCCTGCCTGGGAAAGTCCTGCGTCCTGGAGGGGCTCATCGGCTCCGTGGACAGCCGTTTCGAGAGCTACCTCCGCGGGACGGACCTGGACAAAGCGGGCGCCCTACTGAGCCCACACGGGAAAACCACCCCGTCCGGGAGGAGGAGCTCTCCGGCAACCCGGGGCCGCGCGCACGGCGGAAAAGCCCCCCGCATAGAGGGAACCACGGAGAGCCTGTCCCGGGGCCGGGCCGCGAAGACCGGCGATGCCGATGCCGGGAAAGGCGGCAGGGACGGGATGAGCAAGGAGTGATTAATCATGTTGCGCAAGATAGTCCATATAGATGAGGAGAAATGCGACGGCTGCGGGCTCTGCGTGGAGGCCTGCGCCGAAGGGGCCATCGCCATTATCGACGGCAAGGCCCGGCTGGTCAGTGAGGCCTACTGCGACGGCTTGGGCGCCTGCCTGGGGGAATGCCCCCGGGGAGCAATCACCATCCTGGAGCGGGAGGCGGAGCCCTTTGACGGGGAGGTGCCGCGCGGGCGCCATGATGAATTCACAGCCAAGGCCGAGGCGAGGGCCGGACGACCGGTCGAAGCCGGTTCCCGGGAAACGCGGGGGTGGACGGCTCGCGGGGATGAAGGCCAGCGCGCAGCGGAGGGGATGACCGGAGTGGGCCTTCCCTGCGGATGCGCCGGTACCGCGGTCAGGGAGCTGGAGCCCGTTCCGGAAGACGAAGGAAACGGGGTTTCAGGCGAACCCAGGATAGCCTCGAGGTTGCGCAACTGGCCCGTGCAGCTCAAGCTTCTGCCCATCACCGCTCCTTACCTCAAGGGGGCCCATCTCCTGCTGGCCGCCGACTGCACCGGCTTCGCCTTCCCGGAATTCCACCGTGAGCTGCTGCAGGGAAAGGTCCTCCTGGTGGGTTGCCCCAAGTTGGACGACGCCTCCTTCTACCGCGAGAAGCTGGCGGCCATCATCGCCGAGAACAAGATCCAGGGGATCACCGTTGTGCACATGGAGGTGCCCTGCTGCTTCGGGCTGGCCAACCTCGCCCGGCAGGCTCTGGATGATGCAGGATCGGACGCCGCGCTCACGGTGATAAAGCTGGGCGTCCAGGGAGAGGTGATCTCCCGGGAAGAGGCGGAACACCCACGCCGGAGCTCACGGCACTGAGAACCACCCCTCCCGTTTTTCGGCTCCCCGTGCACGGCGGGAAAGACTTGACCCCGCTTTTCCCATCGCTGAGGCGAGAGTCCTCGCGCGAAGGTTCCGCCTGCTCTCCCCCGGATCCTTGAGTGGGAAGCCAAGAGGGAACAAGCCCGGGGAGGGAGGTCACCGCACACGGCTCCGGGCTGACTCTCCCCGGAGGATCCATCGCGCATGAGACGCGCGGCAGGGGCCTCTCGGCAGCGGCGAGGCCGCACCCCTGACGGTGGAGAAACTCTTTCTCCCCCTGGTGAAGGGTACGGCATTCAGGCCCGGCGGACGCCGCGGCGGGTCGCGGCCACCCTTCGACTCAAGCGGGTATAATGTTCTTATGGACGAGAGCAGAAAGAAAAAGCTCTGGCTGTATGTTGTTTACGGACTGCTGGCCCTGGGCATCATCCTCAGCATTCAGTTTGCCAAACCCTTCCAGCCCTCCGAGATAAGCTACAGCGAGTTCCTCAACCGCCTGAACGCGGGCGAGGTGAGCAAGGTGGTCATCACCGATACCCGCATCGAGGGAACCATGCAGACGGAGGAGGGCGAGAAGAACTTCGTCGCCACCCGCATCCCGGATACGGACATCAAGGACCTAGTGGCCCTCCTGGAGGAGAGAGGCGTGGACTTCTCGGGGCGGGTGGAAAACACCTTTTGGAGGGACTTCCTCCTCACCTGGGTGTTACCCCTGGGGCTCATCGCCTTCATCTGGTTCTTCGTCTTCCGCCGTCTGGCGAGGCGGGTGGGTGGGGTAAGCCCCATGTCCTTCGGCCAGTCCAAGGTTAAGCTCTACGACCGCAGCGTGGACCGCGTCACCTTCGGCGACGTGGCCGGGCTGGACGAGGCCAAGGAGGAGCTGCAGGAGATAATCGACTTCCTCCGCCACCCCCTGAAATACCGCAATATCGGGGCCCGCATCCCCAAGGGGGTCCTCCTGGTGGGGCCGCCCGGGACGGGGAAGACCCTCCTGGCCCGCGCCGTCGCCGGTGAGGCCGACGTGCCCTTCTTCTCCATAAGCGGCTCCCAGTTCATGGAGATGTTCGTGGGTGTCGGTGCGGCGAGGGTGAGGGACCTCTTCGAACAGGCCAAGGCCAAGGCGCCCTGCATCGTCTTCATAGACGAGATAGACACCATCGGGAAGGTGCGGGGCGGAATAATGGCCAGCGGGGGCACGGAGGAGCGGGAGCAGACCCTGAACCAGCTCCTCTCGGAGATGGACGGTTTCGATCCCCAGACGGGGGTGATTATCCTGGCGGCCACCAACCGCCCCGAGGTCCTGGACCCGGCCATCCTGAGGCCCGGCCGCTTCGACCGGCAGATAATGATCGACCGCCCGGACATCAAGGGGCGGGAGGAGATACTCAAGGTTCACGCCCGCCGGGTGAAACTGGGCTCCGACGTGGACCTCAAGAAGATCGCCGCCCGCACCCCCGGCTTCGCCGGGGCCGAGCTGGCCAACGTGGTCAACGAGGCCGCCCTGCTCGCCGCCCGTAAGAACAAAAAGGCCGTCGACCAACAGGAGTTCGAAGAGGCCATCGACCGGGTCATCGGGGGCCTGGAGCTGAAGAGCCGGGTGATGAGCGAACGGGAACGGCGGGTTGTGGCCTTCCATGAGGTGGGACACGCCCTGGCCGCTTCCCTCCTGGAGCATGCCGATCCCGTGCACCGCATAACCGTCATTCCCCGGGGGATAGGCTCCCTGGGTATGACCATGCAGCTCCCCGAGGAGGACCGCTATATCATGACCCGCCCGGAGCTGGAAGACCGATTGGGGGTTCTCCTCGCCGGCAGGGCCGCCGAGGAGATCGTCTTCGGCCAGGTTTCCACCGGCGCCCAAAACGACCTGGAAAAAGCCACCATCCTGGCCCGCAAGATGGTGGAGGACTACGGGATGAGCGAAAAACTCGGCCCCGTCTCCCTGGGGCTGGAGCGTGGAGCCCGCCTGCTCCTGGGGGAATTTTCCTACGGCAAGGAGGCCAATTATAGCGAGGCCACCGCGGAGCTCATTGACCGCGAGGTGAAGGACATAGTGACCTCCAACTACGAACGGGTAAAGGGGCTGCTCGCCTCGAATCGCAAGGCCCTGGAGGGCATAGCGGAGATATTGCTGGAGAAGGAGACCTTGGAGGGAGACGCTTTCCGGGAACTTTTGATGAAGCTACGCGAACGGCCCGAGGAAGAGGAAAAGGTCGATTCCGCCGTCAGTGAGGTAGCCGAAAACCGGTGATCCCGACCATGAACGGAAACAGCTGATGACGAAGGAACTTTTCCCGTTCATGAAATGAGGTCATGCCACCTGCCGCGAGAGCCGATGCTACGGATGCAGTTCGTTGAATACCGCTGAATAGTACAGGGCATTGGCAAACCCGTGGGCACAGGTTTTCCGGCGAGGGTGGGAAGCTGTTTCGCGGGTTGATAAGAATGGACAGGGAACTTCACGAGGTGATCATCATCGGGGCCGGGCCTGCGGGTCTCTCCGCGGGGGTCTACTGCGCGCGCAAGATGCTGGATACCCTGGTCATCTCCAGCAATGTTGGAGGCCAGGCGGCCTGGTCCTGGGAGGTGGAGAACTACCTGGGCTACCAGCTCATAACCGGGGTGGAGCTCGTAGAGCGCTTCCGCGACCACCTGGAGAACTTCAAGGTGCGGCTCCTGGAGGGGAGGACGGTCGTCTCCCTCTCTCCGGAGGAAGGCCGCTTCCGGGTGGCCACGGACAAAGGAGAGGAATATTATTCCAGGTCGGTCATAGCCGCCTCGGGCAAGGTCCCGCGCAAGCTCGGCGTGCCGGGAGAGGAAGAGTTCCGCGGCCGGGGGGTGGCCTACTGCGCCACATGCGACGCCCCCCTCTTCCGCGGTCGAAGGGTGGCCGTGGTGGGAGGGGGAAACTCCGCCCTGGACGCCGCGCTGCAGCTGGCCCAGATCGCCAAGGTGGTCCATCTCCTGACCATCGAACCGGCTCTCGACGGGGACGAGATACGCAAGCGGCAGGTGGAGGGATCGCCCTCCATAACGGTGCACACCTCCTCACGGGTCCTGGCCATCCGTGGCTCCGCCTTCGTGGAGGGGATCGACTTCTCGACCGAAGGCAGGGAGGAATCCCTCGAGGTGCAGGGCGTCTTCATAGAGATAGGGAGCGTCCCGAGCACCGCATACCTGCCTCCCGGGGTGGAACTCAACGCCTTGGGGGAGATAGTCGTCGATGCCAACAACCGCACCACCCTGCCGGGGCTCTTTGCCGCCGGGGACGTGACCAACGTGCTGGAGAAGCAGATCATCATCGCCGCCGGCGAGGGAGCCAAAGCCGCCCTCAGCGCTTACGCCTGGTTGCTGGAGAGGGGCGTGTTGGGGCGTTGACGCCCTTCAGGTGACGGGCCTCGAGGTGGGGAAGTAAAGGAGCGCGTTCCTCGTTCGATTCGGAAACGCGCTCTTCCGTGGATGACATCCGGGATACCGGGAGAAGGGAAAGGGATGGCCTCCCCGTTCAACCGTATATGACCAGGGTCCGGGCTATCTTGTCGTGCCAGGCCTGCTTCCGCCCGTCGAAACCCGCCCATATGTAGCCGAACATGCAGAACAGCGCGGAGATGAGCTTGCCGGGTATCTCCCTGACCGCTGCCGTCCCGAAGGTCACGGGCTGCAGGTCCTCACCCACCACCCTCAGCCCCAGCAACCTCTTGCCCAGGGTGGCCCCGTACCTGCCGGTCAAGTAGGTATAATACGCCCAGCCTATCAGCATGCGTATCAGGTTGTACAGGAAGAGCAGGCCAAAGCTCACCCCCCGGCTGAAATCCCAGGTGCCCCAGAAATAGATGTTCTCGTTGGCCGCCCAGAAGATGAAGTTCACCGGGAGGTAGATGACCGAGAGGACCAGACCGTCGATGAAGGCGGCGACGAAGCGGATCCAGAAACCCGCGTAGCGCGGGTAAGCGGCCTCCGCTACGGGAGGCACCGGATACGAGGTTGCCGGGGGCATCACCCCCGAGAGGCGAAAACCGCAGCCGGAGCAGAAATTCGCTTCCTCCGCATTGAGGAGCCCGCAGGCGGGACAAGTTCTCATCGCCACGACATCCTTTCTACAGCCGGACGTGCCGGCAACCGGTAGAACGGCTCGGGAAGGCCATAATGCGGCGCAGCGCCGTTCCTCCCGAAATGCCTCATATCCCACGCGATCTTCGATAGAGGTAAGATAACACCCCTCGGGCGGACAAACAAACCTCGGTCAAGACAAGGCGGTGCCACAGGTCCGGTAAGTCAAGCTTCTACGGGATTGCTTCCAGAAGTTCCCATCCGGGGTTGCTTGAAGGAACGGCACGCCTTCCGCTGGAATGCCAATCAGGGCCTACCGTTCCATCCCTCATACCCGCAGGTTCGTTTCGCCGCAATCCGCCTGTCCCACCCGAAGACACGGCTTCCCGCCCGTACTCTCCCCGCACCGTGAAGGCCGGCCGGAAGCCAAAGGCGCCACGTTGGTTCTCATGCCCTTCGACCACCGGATCGTTCGCTCAGGCGTGGAATAATCCTCCGCAACGGCAGCAAACGGCTCACGCGGAGGAAGCGCGTCGGGAAGCCCTTGCTTTCCAGAAGCGATGCGCGGGACAGACCGCCTTCCATCCCTGGTTCGCATGGGTGCCGCACCACCGGCAGGCGTGGAAGAACTGGCCCAGGAGCACCGCCTGCATCAAGGCCAGGTACCTGGAGAGCGCCCTCCCATTTCTACGCAGCGCCAGGACCGGAACCCAGAAAACGGCGGACAGGCTGAGGACCTCGAGGAAGATCCCCAGCCTCCCCACCTCCTTTCCCTCCACGCGGGGGAAGAGGGAGGAGGTATACTTTCCCAGATAGTACGACCGGCACATCTCACCGTATCCCTCGCACCGGGAACAGATGAGGTAGCGGGGCCAGGTGAGAAACAGGGCCCACCCGCCGAGCCAGGCGGACAGATGGCGAAACTTTTTCTCGCTCAGCATGCCGCGCACGGCCTCCAGGCCAGCCAGCGCGAAGGCCAAAAAGCGCAGGGTCATGATCAGAGGGCTCGGCCGTTCTTCTCCAGAGCAGGACTGATCGGCTCGCTCTCCGTTCCCCGGCATACGGATCACCTCCCCCATTAACCGACACTATGTCGGTAAAATGATAACCGCTTCCAACTCTCCGCGACAAGGGAGAGATTGCCAAAGACGACCTCCTCCCTCCTCTTCGCCCTTCTCCGGCCGGGATGGCGGGAGAGCATCTCGACATATTTCAAACTTCAAAATGACTATCGAAACGGCGGTGCGGAGGTCTTCACCCGGGCCACAGACTAGTGCGGCTTGGAGAGGGCACATAAAAGCGCCCGGCACAGGGACGCAAGGGTATCCTTTCGGAGCGGTGGCTTTGAGCGTATCGGCAGTCGGACTGGCCACCTTTGGCCGGGGCTCCGCCTGGACTTGACCATAGAACAGCGATAGAGGGAGCGCCAGGTACGTCCGCTACCTCGCGTCACGTCAGAAGGATGCCCGGTTGAGTCCTTCTCTGCCTCCTCAAACTCTCATGACTTTGCGGAACCGCTTATCACCGCGGTCGTGCAGGCAGCGGGAGGTCGTCGTCATCCCTCCAAAATCCCCGGGGCATGTCGCCCATCCCACGTCGGCGGTGTGGAAGGACATGAGGAGGATGGCATAGAATGGGAGGGGCTCGAGGCGCCGTCGAGTGAGCCCGCCGGCGCGCCCGGGGAGGGGTTCAAGGGGGAGGTGGTCCCATGGGCGAGAAGATCGTCGTCGGAGCGGGGCTTGCCGGACTCACGGCGGCCATCAACCTGAGGCGGCTGGGTTACGAGGTCAGGGTCCTGGAACGCCGTGACGGGATCGGGGGGCCGGCGCGAGACATGCCCACCGGGGAGCTGACCTATGTGATGGCCGACGGGACCCCGCTGGACCTGAAGAGGATCGAAGATTATACGGGCATAGACATATCTCCGGCCTGCGAACCCCTGGAGGGCACCCGCATCTACAGCTTCGGGAAGCGTTTCGACACCCGTTTTCCGCCCAACGTGCCCGCCTACCTGGTGGAGAGGGGCTCCCGCAGCGCCTCCCTGGACATGCACCTGTACCGCATCGCCGTAGAGGAAGGAGTGCGCTTCGAGTTCAACCATCCCCTGAGGACGCGCCGGGATTTCGAGGCCCTCCCGCCGCGCAGCATCCTGGCCACCGGCCTTTTCCGCGACGCCTTCCAGGCCCTGGGGATACCCTTCGTCCCCGTTTACGGCTTCTTCGGCCAGGGTATGTTGCCCGAGGAGTACCGGGGCCCCAAGGTTATCCTCTACATGGACCGATACACATGGGACTACGCCTTCTTCTCCACCATCCACGGGGTGGCGGGGGCCCTCCTCTTTCAGCGCAAGAGGCCCCTAACCGCCGAGGCCAAGCGCTGGTTCCCGGAGAGGCTGGCCCGCGACGAGGGCCTGGAATTGCCGGAGTGGCACGAACTGGACGTAGGCGTGCTGCCCATGGGATCTTTTTCCAACCCGCGACTCTTCCACGAACGGTTCATACTGGCGGGGACGCTGGCCGGCGCTCAGGACCCGGTGCTCCTCTTCGGCGTTCACGGCGCCCTGGTGACGGGGAGGATAGCCGCCACCGCCGTTGATGACCCGGAGGCCGGCTACCGTGAGTTCCGAAAGGTCAACCGCTTCTGGAGGTTGAGCTACCTCAACCGGCGCCTCATCGAGGCCACCTTCCCGCTGGGGTTAAAGGTCATAAGCCGCGCCGGTTTCGGCCTCTACCCCCTGTACGCGCCTTTCGCCCTGCGCTACGCGTTCCTCATAGTGCCCGGCTGGCTCAGGATATGAGGATTGTCGTTCCGAACGGCCAGCCGGCGCCCGGAGAGCGCCGGATCTCCTGCAGTGGTCAAACGGTGGGCGGGAGGGCACCATCATACCGGTCCCTGCGGTAGAAAAGGCTCGAGCGGGAAGGGCGGCAAAGGGCTTTCCGGGCTTCCAGCCGAAGAATGGGAGGGCGGCACATGAAGAGCCATGCGAACCCGCCGGGGGAACGATGACCGAGAAAGAGATGTGCGCGATACTCCGTGGCGGGCCGGTAAGGCGGTCCACGGTTCGGCGGAAGTGAGCGTCAGGTGACGGACTCTTGGGCTTGTCGGCCCGGCTGCACCGCTATCCTTCTCCGGAGGGCATACGAGTGGGGTCGCCGCGGCCGGAAAGGGTAGGCCCGAGGAGCATATACGGTGGCTTGACTCGCGAGAATGCGCACTGAAGCGCCCAACCTTCAGGGAGCCGAGGGCATGAGCACCCCGGACCGCGACATACCGTGCCGTTTCGGGGAACGCAAGGTCGAGGCGAGGGGAAATGCGGGCTCGTGGAAAGGAAGTGTGCTGGAGGATCCAGGCGTGTTCGCCATTCGGAACGGAATGTTGCAGATACGATGCTCCGCGGCAGCAGCGTGCATGCCGGTCAGCCAATCGGGTCGTGCGCGGGAAACGCGGAAAGGAGGCAGCCATAGAGTACCAGAAAGATCATCGAGAGGCCCGAATTCTTATATGTAAGGTAGTCGGCACCAGGAGCGGGTGATTCAGGTCATCCGGACGGGTTGTATTGAAGCGTCGGGATCGCGGAAGGTGGTAGCCGTGGCCGGCTTGAAATCTATATGGAAATATATGGTAATTATAGCCGCGCTCTTCTCCCTTCTTCTCGTGCTGCCGGGATGCGAATCCACAGGGTCCTCGAAAGATGGCGCCATGGAACCCCCTATGGAGCGGGAGGGGGAGGGCGCAAACGCCGAGGTGCTCCCCTATGCCACCGGGGAGGTCGCCGGGCTGCGCCCTCTCACCGTCCTGCGGGTGGAGGCGGGCCCGAAATCCGTGGAGCTCATGCCCGGCGGGGACCGTATATTCGTGAACGACCTCTACGCGCACAAGAACTTCGTCTTCGATGCCCAAAGTTACGCCAAGCTCCTCAGCGTGGTCCTTCCCGACGAACCGGTGGAGGCGGCCTTCTCTCCCGACGGTAGGTGGGCCTGGGTGTCCCTCTACAACTCGGCACGGGTGGTCATCGTGGACACCGATTCCGGCACCCTGGCGGGAGAGGTAGGCACGGGAAGCATCCCCAAGGAGGTGGCGGTGAGCCCCGACGGCGCATGGGTCTACGTGGCCAACTGGGACTCCAACACGGTGACGGTAATCGACGCCTCCGCCAGGAAGAGGGTGAAGGACATCCCGGTATACGCCACGCCGCGGGGCATGTGCTTCACCCCACAGGGCGACCGCGCTTACGTGTGCATAATGGGCGGCGACACCCTGGCCGAGGTGGATGTCTCCGGCGGCCACACCGTAGCGCGGCAAATACCCTGCGGCCAGAATCCCCGCCACGTGGTCCTCTCGCCGGACGGCCGGACGCTCTACGTGAGCAACAACCTGCCGGGGACGGTCACCGTGGTCAACCGCGAGGCCGGCACCATCTCCGCCACCATAAAGGTTGGCAGGGCGGCGCGCACCATGGACATCACCCCCGACGGCAGATACCTGTTCGTCTGTAACTACGAGGACGGGACGGTGGGGTGCGTGGACCTGGAGGCACGTCGGGAGATATTCACCTATCCCACGCCCAAACCCATCGGCCTCTGCGTGGACGCCAGGGGTGAGCGCCTTTTCGTCTCCAACTATTCCCCACCCCAGATCACGGTCCTGGAGATAGTCAGGGAATAAAGCGGTTGTGAAGGCGGCACGTCTGCGCTATTCGAGGAAGTCGCGCAGCTTCGCGGAGCGGGTGGGGTGGCGGAGCTTGGCCAGCGTCTTGGACTCGATCTGGCGGATGCGCTCCCTGGTGACCCCGAACTCGCGACCCACCTCCTCCAGGGTGCGCGGGTGCCCGTCCACTAGGCCGAAGCGCAGCTTGATGACCTCCCTCTCCCTCTCGCTTAGGGAGTTGAGGACGTCCTCCAGCTGCTCCTGGAGGAGGATGAAGGAAGCGGCGTCCGCGGGGACCACGGCGTCGGAGTCCTCGATGAAGTCGCCCAGGTGGGAGTCCTCCTCCTCGCCTATGGGGGTCTCCAGGGACACCGGCTCCTGGGAGACCTTGATGATCTCCCTTACCTTCTCGGGAGTGAGCTCCATGCGCTCGGCTATCTCCTCCGGGGTAGGCTCCCGGCCCAGTTCCTGGAGGAGCTGCCTCTGCACCCGGATAAGCTTGTTGATGGTCTCCACCATGTGCACGGGTATGCGGATGGTACGGGCCTGGTCGGCGATGGCCCGGGTGATGGCCTGGCGGATCCACCAGGTGGCGTAGGTGGAGAATTTGTAACCCTTCCGGAAGTCGAACTTCTCCACGGCCCGGATGAGGCCCAGGTTGCCCTCCTGGATGAGGTCGAGGAAGAGCATCCCCCTGCCCACGTAGCGCTTGGCGATGGAGACCACCAGCCTGAGGTTGGCCTCCACGAGCTTGCGCTTGGCCTCCTGACCCTCCCTCTCCTTGCGCTGCAGGGCCCGTTTCTCCTCGCGGCTCAGCTTGTCCCCCATCTCCCGCAGTCTGGCGGAGGCCTTTTCGCCCTCCTCGATCTTCTTGGCCAGCTCCACTTCCTCCTGGGCGGTGAGGAGGGGGACCTTGCCGATCTCCTTGAGGTACATGCGCACAGGGTCGTTGGTGGGGGTCTTCCCGGCGAGCTCCAGCTCCCTCTCCAGGCTGTCCAGGCGGGAGATGTCCTTTTCTTCCTCGTCCTCGAGGTCCTGCAGGCTCTCGTCCGTGGGCCCGTCCACCACCTCCACGTTCAGTTCGTCGAGGAGCATGTAGAGGTGGTCCATCTGCTCCGCCGTGAGGTTGAGGCCTTGCAGGGACTCGCTTATCTCGTCATGGGTCAGGATGCCCCTGCCCTGGCCCCTGGAGAGCAGTTCCTTTATCTCGTCGTAATCGAGGTCTTTCCAGTCGTCCATATAAATCACCTGAAAGGAGGGTTACTTAAGATTAATCGAGCGCTCTCATGCCGTCCTTTAGCCGGCACGGCCCTTTCTGAGCTCCCTCTTCAGGCGCTCGAGGGAATAAATCTCCTCCGAGAGCTCTCGTTCACGCTCATGATCCCGATGGGGCGCGGAGGAGAGGCCTTCAAGCTCCTGCCTCAATCTCCTTATTTGACGTTCGAGATAGAATCCCTTCAGCGTCGCCAGCAGGTCATTATATACCATGACGGCGTTTTCCGTATCCATATTATCAACATTCCCACTCCCGTCCAGAATTAACGCCGTGGCCAGATTCCGGGCGCTGCCGGAATCCAGGCTCTCCACCAGGCGCCCCATTCGGCGTTCCTCGATCCCCCGTTCTCCCCCTTCCTCCCGATCCGCCTCCAGGATGGCGGAGAAGAGCCGGGAACAATCGCCATCCTCGAAGAGGGAGGGGTCAACCTCCTCCAATGCCCTTTCCACCAAAAAAGGTTGATGCAGCAGGAGGCGAAGAAGTTCCCTCTCCGCCCGTTTCTGCGGGGGCAGGAGGATGGAGGATTCGGCGGCGGGAGCCGGTCCGGAGCTCCTCCCCCTGGCACGCCGGTAGAGCTCCTGCACCGCCTGGTAGCTCGATCCCGCCCAGTCGGCGATGGCCCGGATGTGCCTCTCCTGGTCTATATCCCCTCCCAGCTCGGCCACCAGGCTCACCGCCCTGCGCACTCCTCGCAGCCGCGCGTTGGTGTCCTTGGGGTCGTGTTCCTCGAGGACCTTTCGGAGACAGAAATCGACCAGGGGGACGCTCTCCTCCACCCTTCTCTTGAACTCTTCCGCCCCGTGGGAGGTCACGAAATCCGCCGGGTCGGCGCCCTCATCAAGGATTATAACCCTCAAGTCGAGGTTAAAATCCTTCTGGAGGTCGAGCCCCCTCAGGCTGGCGCTGACCCCGGCCCGGTCCGCGTCGAAGGCCAGCACCACCCTCTCGGTGAGGCGGGAGAGGAGGCGGAAATGCTCCTGGCCCAGGGCGGTCCCCAGAGTGGCAGCCACGTTGCGGATACCGTGCTGCCAGAGGAGGATGACGTCGGTATATCCCTCCACCAGGAGGGCAAAGCCCTCCTTCACCATCTCCCGGCGCGAGTGGTTGAGGGCGTAGAGGTGGCGGCTCTTCACGTAGAGAGGGGTCTCCGGGGAATTGAGGTATTTGGGCTGCTCCTCGCCCAGCGTCCTCCCCCCGAAGGCCACCACCCGGTCCTGAAGGTCCCGGATGGGAAAGATGACCCGGCCTCGGAAGCGGTCGTAAACACCCCTCTCCCCCCGTAGTCCCAGGCCGGAGGCCAGGAAATCCTGGGCCTCGAAACCGCGGCGCATGGCCTGGCGGTAGAGGAAGTCCCATTTGGGGGGAGCGTATCCCAGGCCGAAGAAGCGCACGGATTCCTCATCGATACCCCGGGATTTGAGATACCTGCGCGCCGCCTCTCCCTCCTCCCCCTCCACCAGGACGCGGTGGTAGACCTCCGCCGCCCACTGGTTCATGCGGTATAGCCTGGCCCGCCTGCCCTCCGGTCCCCCGGACTCCCGGGCTCCCCCCTGGTAATGAAGGGTGAACCCAACCCGGGAGGCCAGCCTCTCCACCGCCTCCCGGAACTCCAATCCCTCCCTCTTGCGCAGGAAGGTGAACACGTCGCCTCCCTCACCGCAGCCGAAGCAGTGGTAGAGCTGCTTGGCGGGATCCACCATGAAGGAAGGGGTCTTCTCGTCATGAAAAGGGCACAGCCCCTTGAACAGCCTGCCGGCCTTCTTCAGTTGCACGTACTCGGAGATGACCTCCACGATGTCCACCTGTTCGCGGAGGCGCTCGATGTCCTCGTCCCTGATCCTGCCACCGGCCAAGGCACGCACCTCAGAGCTCGCCCACCCATACGCGGGGCAAGAAGTGTTCCTGGTACTTGCGCATGGCATAGCGGTCGGTCATGCCGGCCACGTAATCGCAGACCCTCACCCGCAGGTCCTCCTCCCCCTCCCGGAACTCCCGGGGCATCTCCTCGGGGTGCTCCAAGTAATAATGGAACAGATGACGGAGGACCATGATGGCCTTGTCCTCCTCCTGTTTGGCCACCGAACCCACGTACACCCGCGCGAAGAGGAAGTCGCGCAATTCGTCCAGGGCCGCGGCCACCTCCTCGCTCATCAGGATGTCCCCCCTGTCCCTGCTGGCCTCCACCAGGTCCCGCACCAGGGTGTCGATGCGCTGGTTGTGGCGCTTTCCCAGCACTCCTAGAGGACCCTCCGGAAGCTCATCCTCGGTGAGTATGCCCGCCCGGATGGCGTCGTCGATGTCGTGGTTCACGTAGGCGATACGGTCGGCGATGCGTACTATGCGGCCCTCCAGGGTGGCCGGAAGAGGGCTCTGGCCGGTGTGGTTCAGTATGCCGTCCCTGACCTCCCAGGTGAGGTTGAGCCCCTTCCCGTTATATTCCAGCCTGTCCACCACCCGGAGGCTCTGCTCGTTGTGCCGGAAAGGGGTGGGGGTTAGGTCGCGGAAGGCCTCCTCCCCCATGTGTCCGAAGGGGGTGTGCCCGAGGTCGTGACCCAGGGCGATGGCCTCCGTGAGGTCCTCGTTGAGCCGCAGGGCCCTGGCTATGGTGCGGGATATCTGGCTTACCTCCAGGGTGTGGGTCAGGCGGGTGCGGTAGTGGTCCCCCTCGGGAGCCAGGAAGACCTGGGTCTTGTGCTTCAGGCGCCGGAAAGCCTTGCTATGTATGATGCGGTCCCGGTCGCGCATGAAGCAGGTGCGCAGGGAATCAGGCTTTTCCTCCCTGAGCCGGCCCCGGCTCTCCCGGCTGCGCACGGCATGTGGAGAGAGCCATTCCTCCTCCCAGCGCTCTATTTCCTCCCGGATGTTCATCCCAATACCTTCTCCGTCTTCTCCTTACCACTTCCGAGTGCCGCCGCCTTTACCGCTTCCAATTGACGTCATCGGTCCATGCGAGGACCAGACGGCAAGGGTGCGGCTTACTCCGATATCCTTTCCCTTGTCCTTTCCGGACCGGGGAAGAACTTCCCCGCTCGCGTTCTTTTCACGGTCCAGAGCCAGGCTGACACGATTCCAAGCCATCACAAAGCGGCTCAAATCGGCAGCCCTCCATTCCGGCGCATCAGGCTGTTTCCTCTTATTTCGACGCCCTCTTCACCTCCCGGGCCAGGCGCCTGCCCAGGATGCGGGCCCTCTCCAGGGCGAAGGAGTCCTCCTGGGCCGGCTTCTGGGCGCACAATCCCTGGTGCCCGGCGTCGTCGTCCTCCGTCCCCTCCCCCACGATACTCATACCCTGGATGAGGAGCATGTCGTGCAGGGCCTTGAGGGTCGTCTCCTGCCCACCGAAGCGCGCCGCGCCCACGCTCACTGCCGCCGCCGGTTTCCCCACCAGGGACCTGCGCGACCTCACGGCCCGTGTCTTGTCCCACAGTGCCTTGAGCTGCGCGGACACGGTACCGAAATACACCGGACTCCCCAGGACCACCGCCGCCGCTCCCTCCAGGAGATCGCAGGCCTCCTTGAGCCCTGCGGATCTGGAATGGCATACCTCCTTGCAGGGGCTGGAACAGGCCATACAGAAGGGGTTCTCCTGATCCTTGAGGGCATCCATTACATGGAATATTTTACCATCTACTCCCTCCGCTCGGGCCGCTTCAAGGACCTTCTCCAAAAGCAATGCCGTATTTCCCTTGCGGTTCGGACTTCCGTTTATGGCCAGGATGTACATGGCGGCAACCTCCTTTCCGACAAATCATCCAGAAGGCGCGGCTGCTCCGTCAGCTCTCGCGCACCGGAACACACGCCCCACGAAGATTGTATCTCGCCGCAGTGTCAGCACCTCTTCCCGGTGGCTCACCGCAGGCGGAAAAGAGGAGTCGCGCCTCTTCTTGGGGCCCCCAGCCTCCCGGAGGGCGACGGGTCTGGACGGGGGAGGACCTCCTTCAAGCCCTATCCGGCACGGCCTCCCCGGATCTCCGGGTGCGATGGGTCGCGGAGCGGGAAGGCGGACTTCCTCATCGTTCGCAAGCCGCCTCTCGGCTTCCCCCGGCCCTTCCGCCTCACTTGGTGGCGTCCTGCACGTCCCCGAGGGCGGCATGAGCAGCGGCCAGGATGGCCACCGGCACGCGGAAGGGGGAGCAGCTCACGTAGTCCAGGCCCACCTCATGGCAGAACCTTATGCTGCGGGGATCGCCGCCGTGCTCGCCGCATATACCCAGCTTTATCTTCGGGTTCACCTCGCGGGAGAGCTCGCAGGCCATGCGCACCAGTTTCCCCACGCCCTCCAGGTCCAGGGTCTGGAAGGGGTTGTCGGTGAGGATGCCCTCCTCGAGGTACACGGGCAGGAACTTGGCCTCGGCGTCGTCGCGGCTGAAGCCCAGGGTGGTCTGGGTGAGGTCGTTGGTCCCGAAGGAGAAGAAGTCGGCGATCTCCCCTATCTGATCCGCGGTGAGGGCGGCGCGGGGCAACTCTATCATGGTGCCCACAAGGTAGTCGAGGTCCACCTCCATGGCCTCCTTGACCCCCTCGGCCACTCGGATTATCTTCTCCCGCTCGATCTCCAGCTCCTTGCGGAAGGCCACCAGGGGGACCATTATCTCCACCCTCGGGTCCTTCCCCTGCTTCTTCAGGTCGCAGGCGGCCTTGATGATGGCCCGCACCTGGGCCTCGGTCACCCCGCCCATGGTGCAACCCACGCGACACCCGCGCAAGCCGAGCATGGGGTTGGCCTCCGACTCGGCGCGCACGCGCGCCAGGAGCCTCTCCTTGGCCTCGTACTCCTCCCGCTCCCCGGGTACGTGCTTGAGCCGCTCCAGCTCCACCCGCAAATCGACCAGGTTGGGAAGGAACTCGTGCAGGGGGGGATCCAGGAGGCGGATGGTCACCGGCAGCCCGTCCATGATCTCCAGGATCCTCTCGAAATCGCGCCGCAGGAGGGGCTCCAGCTCCATGAGGGCCTCCTCCCGGGCTTCCTCGGTCTCGGCCAGGATCATGCGCCGCACTATGGGCAGGCGGTCCTCCCCGATGAGCATGTGCTCGATGCGGCACAGACCGATGCCCTCGGCGCCGAAGTCGCGGGCGCGCTTGGCGTCCTCGGGGGTGTCGGCGTTGGTACGCACGCCGAGGCGGCGTATCTCGCTGGCCCAGGAGAGAATTTTCTCCAGGTTGACGTCCACCTTGGGCTCGATGAGCTTGACCTCGCCCAGGATGACCTTGCCCGAGGTGCCGTCGATGGTGATGGTGTCCCCCTCCCGGACCACCAGGCCGTTCACCTCGAAGATCCTCTCCGCTTGGTTTATCTTGATGGCCTCCGCCCCGCAGATGCAGGGCTTGCCCATCCCCCGCGCCACCACGGCGGCATGGCTGGTCATCCCACCATGGCTGGTGAGCACGCCCTGCGCGGCGATGATGCCGTGGATGTCGTCGGGCGTGGTCTCCCAGCGCACCAGGATGACCTTCTCGCCGCGCGAGCCGCGCACCTCCGCGGTGTCGGCGTCGAAGACCACCTCGCCCACCGCCGCGCCCGGGGAGGCGGGCAGGCCCCTGGCGATCACGTCATACTGGGCGTCGGGGTCCAGCCGGGGATGCAGGAGCTGGTCGAGCTGGTCGGGCTGCACCCGGGCTACCGCCTCTTCCTTGGTGATGAGCCCCTCCTCCACCATGTCCACGGCGATCTTCAGGGCGGCGGCGGCGGTGCGCTTGCCCGTCCGCGTCTGCAGCATGTAGAGCTTCTTCTGCTCGATGGTGAACTCTATGTCCTGCATGTCCCGGTAATGTTTCTCCAGCTTGTCCATCACCTGGGTCAGCTGCTCGTAGAGCTCGGGCATCTCCTCCGCCAGGCGGTCCAGGCTGTTGGGGGTCCGTATGCCGGCCACCACGTCCTCGCCCTGGGCATTGACCAGGTACTCGCCGAAGCGGCGTTTCTCCCCCGTGGAGGGGTCACGGGTGAAGCAGACCCCGGTGGCCGAGTCCTCACCCTTGTTCCCGAAGACCATGGTCTGCACGTTGACCGCCGTTCCCAGGTCGTCTGGGATGTCGTACTGCTTGCGGTAGGTGATGGCGCGGGGGTTGTTCCAGGAACGGAAGACGGCCCGGATGGCCAGGTCGAGTTGCTCGCGGGGATCGGAGGGGAAATCCCGACCCGCCTTTTCGCGCACGATGGCCTTGAACTCCTCTACCAGTTCTTTCCAGTCATCCGCCGTCAGCTCCACGTCCTGGGTGACGCCGCGTTGCTCCTTCCTCTTGCTGATCCTCTCCTCGAAGAGGCTCCTCTCCACGCCCATGACGATGTCCGCGAACATCTGGATGAAGCGGCGGTAGGCGTCGTAGGCGAAGCGCTCGTCCCCGGTCTGTTCCGCAAGGCCCTTCACCGACTCGTCGTTGAGGCCCAGGTTGAGGACGGTGTCCATCATGCCGGGCATGGAGATGGCCGCCCCGGAGCGTACGGAGACCAGGAGGGGGTCCCTCTTGTCGCCGAGCTTCTTGCCCATCCTCTCTTCCAGGCGTCGGAGGTGCTCGTCTATCTCCTCCTGCAGGCCCGGGGGATACTCGCCATGCGCCGTGTAATGATTGCAGGCCTCCGTGGTTATGGTGAACCCGGGGGGCACGGGAAGCCCCAGCCTGGTCATCTCCGCCAGGTTGGAGCCCTTCCCGCCGAGGAGTTTCTTCATCCCCGCATCGCCCTCGTCGAAGTCGTACACGTACTTGGTCATCTCCGATTCCCCCTCGCCTTCCTTCAACTCTTTACCTCTCAGCGGCTTCCGGCATACCCACCGTCCCGTCCCTGCCGCCCGCCGTCCGGGCGGCCTCCGCCTCCCCGGGCGGGAGGCCCTCCGGACGGGACGGAATAATGGAAAAATTATAAACAATCATGGCCTGCGGAGAAACAATCATGGCCCGCGCAGTCAGCGTTCACCCTCGGTGACCACCTGCGTGAAATCGGCGAACTCGAGGAAGAGGGAAGCGGTCATCTTGAGGAGCGCCAGCCGGTTTTCGCGCAACCGCCGGTCCTCTCCCATGACGAATATCTCGTCGAAGAAGCGGTCGATGTCCGGCGCCAGTTCCAGGAGCACCCCCAGGGCGGCGTGATACTCTCCCGCGTCCAGATACCCGCGCAGGGGCTCCTGGGCCCAGGTGAGCCTGGAGTAGAGGTTGCGCTCCGCCTCCTCCTGGAGCAGGTCCGCGTCCAGCTCCGCGACATCCGCCCGGCTGGAGAGGTTGTGGCAGCGCTCGAAGCCGGTGTAAGCCCTCTGCAGCCGGCCGTCGGCTCGCGCCTCCTGAAGGGCTTCCAGCCGCAGGCGGGCCTCGTAGGGGTCCCTGAGGGCCAGGTCCAGGACCGCGGCCACCAGGTCGTAGTCGAATCCCTCACCGAGGAGCGCCTGTCGCCACCGCTGCCGGCAGAACTCGCCCACCTCCGCGGCCACAGCATCGGGACGGGCGAAACCGAACCTCTCCGCCGCCGCGGCGAGGAGGGAGGAGAAATCCAGGTGCAAGCCCTTTCCCACCGCCACGGAGAGCACGGCCACCGCCTGGCGCCGCAGGGCATAGGGATCCTCCGACCCGCTGGGGATAAGCCCCACACCGAAGCATCCGGTGAGGTTGTCCACCTTCTCCGCCAGGCAGAGCACCGCGCCCGGAAGGGTCTCCGGGAGGCGGTCACCGGCGAAGCGCGGGAGGTAATGTTCCTCGATGGCCGCAGCCGTCTCCGCGTCCTCCCCCGCCGCCAGGGCGTAGATGCGCCCCATTATGCCCTGCAGGGAGGTGAACTCGACGACCATGGAAGTCACCAGGTCGGCTTTGCAGAGCAGGGCCGCCCTCCGGGCCTTCTCCGCCGTCTCCTCGGGAAGGTGGGCGGAGCGGCAGATCTCATCGCACAGTCCGACCAGGCGCAGGGACTTCTCGTATAGGTTCCCCAACCTGGCCTGCCAGACCACCGATCTCAGGTCCGGCAGCCGGTCCTCCAGGGTCCGCTTCAGGTCCTCCTGGTAGAAAAAGGAAGCATCCTCCAGGCGTGCCCGCAGCACCCTCTCATGCCCCCGGCGGATGACCTCCTCCTTGGCGGGGTCGCCGTTGTGCACCACCAGGAAGGCGGGTGCCAGCTGGCCCTCCGCGTCCTCGACCGGGAAGTACCGCTGGTGCTCCTGCATGGCCGTTTCCAGGACCTCGCGCGGGAGCTCGAGGAAACGCTCCTCGAAGCGTCCCAGGAGAACGTGGGGATATTCCACCAGGTCCACCACCTCGTCCAGGGTCTCCCCGGAGGGCACGGCGCGCAGCCCCCGCGAGGAGAGAGCTTCCTCCACCCCGTCCAGTATGGCCTTCCGGCGTTCCTCCTCGTCCGCCAGCACCCGGGCCCGACGCAGGGCCTCCGGATAGCCGCGTGGCGTCGATATCTCCACCTCGCCCGAGGACAGGAAACGGTGTCCCCGGCTCGACCTCCCCGCACGCAGCCCCTCGAAATCCACGGGGACCACCTCCTCCCCGTAGAGCACCACCAGCCAGCGCACGGGACGGGCGAAACGGAACTCCCCCTCCCCCCAGCGCATGGATTTTCGGAAGGAGAAGGACCGGAGCACCTCATCGACCAGCCCGGGCAGGATATCCAGGGTCCTTCGGCCCTCCTTCCGGACCTCGGCGAAGACGAACTCCCCCTTCTCCGTCTCCCTGACCACCAGATCCTCGACCCGCACACCCCGGGCGCGGGCGAATCCCTCCGCGGCGGCCGTGGGGTTGCCCCTCTCGTCGAAGGCCGCGTCACGCCGCGGCCCTTTTACCAATTCCTGGTATTCTTCCTGCCTTTCCGCCAGGTCCTCCACCAGCGCCGCCAGGCGTCGCGGCGTGGAGAAGACATGGATCTCCCCGTGTTCCAGGCGTTCCCTCTTCAGGATCTGAAGCAGGTTGTCGTGGAGCTGCTTCCTCCCCTCCTGGACCGCCCCCCAGGGGAGCTCCTCGGTGCCTATCTCCAGGAGAAGGTCCCTGGCCCCCGTCTCGGCCATTCAGCATCCCTCCCGGAGCAAGGGGAAACCCAGGGCCTCCCTCTGCGCCAGGTAGGCGGAGGCCGTCCCCCGGGCCAGCTCCCTGACCCTGGCGATGTAACCGGTGCGCTCGGTGACGCTGATCACCCCCCGAGCGTCTAGGATATTGAAGAGATGGGAGCACTTGAGCACGCAGTCGTAGGCCGGAAGGACCAGGTTCCTCTCCAGGAGCCTTCGGGCCTCGGCCTCGTAGCGCTCGAAGAGCTGGAAGGCCATCTCCGTGTCCGCCTCGTCGAAGCAGTATACGCTCCACTCCACCTCCGCCTGCCTCTGCAGGTCCCCGTAGGTGAGCTCCCCGTTCCAGCTCAGGTCGAAGACGTTGTCCACTCCCTGCACATACATGGCCAGCCTCTCCATGCCATAGGTGAGCTCCACGGAGACCGGCCGGCAGTCGAGGGAGCCGACCTGCTGGAAATAGGTGAACTGGGTGATCTCCATCCCGTCCAACCAGACCTCCCACCCCAGCCCCCAGGCTCCCAGGGTGGGGCTCTCCCAGTCGTCCTCCACGAAACGCACGTCGTGCTCCGTGGGGTCGATTCCCAGGGCGCACAGGGAGTCCAGGTATACGTCCTGCACGTCGTGGGGCGAGGGCTTGAGGATGACCTGGAACTGGGTGTGCTGGTGGAGGCGGTTGGGGTTCTCGGCGTAACGCCCGTCTGTGGGGCGCCTTGACGGCTCCACGTAGGCCACCTTCCACGGTTCCGGCCCTAGGGCGCGAAGGAAAGTGGCCGGGTTGAAGGTCCCCGCCCCCACCTCCACGTCGTAGGGCTGCACGAGGACGCAACCCCTCTCCGTCCAGTAGGACTGGAGGGCCATGATCATGTCCTGAAAATGCATGGACTCCACCTCCGGGCTTCGATCACGGCTATATTACCATCCGCGGGGCGCGTAGTCATGGCCTCGCCATGGCGTTAAACGAGAGGTGTGGCCTTCCTCGCCGGCCCACGGCTTCTCCTGTAGCCCGGTTAGGTGGGAACGGGCGAAGCTTCGAGAGGCGGTGGTGCTCAGGAGTCACAGTTCCGGATCCGGAGCCTTCCGATTTCCGAGCACAGCGTATGGCCTCCGGCTCAGAGGCCCTTGAAAGGTCGAGCCTCGGGGGGAGCCTCCACGGCGACCTCCACGCCGTATTCCGGAAACTCGGCGGTGAGCTCCAGGCGCCCTTTCTCCGGGAGGAGGCCCAGGCCCAGCTCTTCGTTGAAGGAAGAGAGGCTCACGTCGGCGGCAACATATACCTGCCTGATGACCGGTTTGCCCTTCTGGATGCAGACCCTCATCTCCAGGTTCGAGCCGGAGAGGATCTCCTGCAGCTCCTCGGGAGTGAGGCCGAGGTCCTCGGCCAGCCTTCCCACCTGCTCCACCTCCGAAAGGCTCTTGAAATCCGGGTACACCTCGAGCTCCGCGCAGTCAAAGGAGCCCACTTTCCTCTCTCCAAGGTAATCCACGCTCACGGAGGCGGAGAGCAATTCCGGCAGGGCCTTCACCACGCCCATCAGGGAGGAGGGCAATTTCTCGCTCACCCCCATGCCCTCCGCGGAGAGGGAGTACCAGTTGCCCCCCACCTTGAGGTAGGCATGCCCTTGCGTGTACCGCAGAGAGATCTCCATGCCCAGGACGGTGAAGCGGGCCTCCAGGGCCGGCTCGCGCAGGTCGATCCAGGCGTCACCTTGGACGCTCACGGCCATCCCGCTCTCTCCCTCCAGGGGAGATACCGCGGCGTTGACCAGGGCGTGTGCGCTTTCCTCCTCCGACAGCGCGGTCGCGGCTGCAAGCAGGTCCTTCGAATAATCACGCTCTTCCTTCCCGCAGCCCGAAGAGCCCAGGGCCAGAGAGGCAAGCAGGAAAAGGGCACAGGCCGCAGCGGTCACGAACTCGGAAACGGGTTTTCGCAAAGCTCCGCTCCTTATGCCTTACCAGGATTCCTTGTAGAGAAGCGTGTTCTCCGGTTTGGATATCTCCACCTTCTGGTTGTAGAGGGGAAAGGCGATCTCCATGATCACCTTGACCGTATAGGGAGGGGTGTCGCCCTCACCCTTCTGAACCATCTCTATGTTGTACAGGGTACGCCTGAGGACCAGGTACTCCTTGTCGAACCAGTACTCGTAATTGACGCTGGCCTCCTTGAGCTGTTCCTTTATCCTCTCCAGCTCGGCGAGCTTGGACTCGCCCAGCTCGCCCTCCCCCCGGATCATGTTCAGGAACTCCTCGTCCTCCATGATGGCGTCGAAATTGGGGACCATGGCTATGTGATAGCAGTCCCTACCCTCCACCATCTCGTCCTGGAGGCGGGTTATCTTCTGGAAATTGTCTAGATACTCCGCAGTGTTCCTGGCGATCTCCGATACGCTGGGGATACGCAGTGTGGATTCTCCCGGAAGCTCGTACCACCTGTCGCCGTCCACGGCGCGGAAGTACTGTACCCCATCGAAGAGGACGTATTCGAATTCCTTGTTGAAGGTGGACCAGACCAGGCGGGCCTTGGCGTTCTCCGTGGCCGCGTCGTAGTCCCCCTCGCCGGTCAGCCTGACCTCCGCCGTGTAGGGCTGCTTTCCCGTCGGGGGTACGATGAAGGCGTAATCGAAGACGTAGTGGAGGGAGTTCACCTCGTCCGTGGCGTTCAACCCCTCCAGCATTATCTTCTCCGGGGTGGCGTTCTCCGGGACCTCCCTCTTGAGAAGGCCCTCGGGATTCCTGTTCCCGCATGCTGCGGCCCCCAGCACCAGGCAAAGACCCAGAAAAAGCAGGCCAGCCGCACTTATAAGTCTCCAGTGCCGCATATTCCTCCCCTCGCCTCATGCCCGGGCAGAACCGGTCCCGGGAAAGCCGCCTTAAAAATACCATATCCAAGCTGCAACGGTTAAGACGCCCCGTCTCGAGCCTATGTTCAACGCCACCGCCCGAAGTCCGTTCCCGCCCCCGGAGGAGTGTGATGCGGTGGAGGGTGGCCGTGCGGGAAACCTTCCCTCTTGGGGATTTTCTCCCGTGTAGTGGGCTACCGCGAGGTCGGCGGAAGGCCGTTCCCACGATGCGCACCGTTCCCATGCCGCCCACCATGATGTTTAATGAGTAAGGGGGCTTGGGAGGACCGGCACACCATATCCGGCCATTCCGGACAAAGCCCGGCCGTATCCGAGGGAAGGGATGAAAGGCCATGCGGTACGGCAGGCAGATATCCTCTGGGGGAGTCCTCTTCCGCCCTTCCGGCGAAGGGTACCAGGTGGCCCTCATCAGGCTGAAGGACGGGAAGGTCCATGCCTTGCCCAAAGGACTGGTGGAGGAGGGGGAGGACCCGCAGGAGACTGCCGTCCGTGAGGTCCGGGAGGAGACCGGCATGGAGGGTGAACCGGTGGCTCCACTGGGCTATATCCGTTACTATTACTATTCCCCCGAGGAGGACACCCGTTACTTCAAGCTGGTACATTTCTACCTTCTCCGCTACCGCGGGGGAAGCGAGGAGGGCCACGACTGGGAGGTTGAGGGGGTCGAATGGATGCCCATCGAGCGGGCCCTTCAGGCCCTGTCCTATAAAGGGGAGCGAGAGATACTGAAAAAGGCCGCCGCCATCATCGAGGGAACCGGGGAGGGATCGGAGGAGGGAGGCGCGCCGAAGATGGGAGGCGGGGAATGACCCTCCTCGGCGGTGGTCGGGCGAGAGAGGGCCTGAATCGGGAGGTTGACGGGATGCAGGACGTCCACGCGGGCAAGAGGATCTTCACCCTGGGGACCAGCACACGTTCCTTCAGGGAGTTCCTGGAGGTGCTCGACGCCTGGGGGATACGCCGTGTATGCGACGTGAGGTCCTTTCCGACCAGCCGGAGATACCCACATTTCTCCCGTGAGGCGCTCTCCTCGCATCTGGAGGAACATGGACTCGACTACCGCTGGATGGGCGAACTCCTCGGAGGGTACCGCAAGGGCGGTTACCGGGTGCACATGGAGACCCCGGAATTCAGAAAGGGTATCGAGGAATTGGAGAAAGCGGCGGAGGAGACGGCCACGGCTGTGGTCTGCGCCGAGCTCCTGCCCTGGAGATGCCACCGGCGCTTCATCGCCGAAGCGCTGGAGAGCCGCGGGTGGGAGGTGGTGCACGTCCTCGATGCCCGTCGCTCCTGGCTCCCAAGGGCATCCGGCCTCCAAACCAGCCTCCTCCCGGACGGACCGGAAAACGGCGCCCGCCCGGCGTGAGGTTCCGGCCCTGCACGGGAGGACCGCGTCTCCCATCCGCGGCGCTCGTGAATCCTGAAAGGGCCTTTCGCTCCCCCACCCGCTCAGGACCAAAGGGGCCCTTAGAAGAACAGCGGACCGCCGGACCCCGGATTTCTCCACCTTTTATCGCCCTCCAATAACCCTTCCGGGCGATGCGGTGTGAATCAGCGGCGCCGATTTCCACCTTGTGAGCGCATGAAGAAGGAGGGGTCCCGCCTGGAGGCCTGGAGTTTCAGGGAGTCGATGATGTTCAGGAGAAGGGAGAAGGCCCGGCCGGGAGAGACCGGCAAAGAGGACAGGGCTTCCTCGACGGTATACGAGGAACAGATTCAGCAGTTCGACAGGCGGCGCAGGGACGTCCTCTACTTGGCCGTGCTCATAACCCTCATCCTGGGCATCGCCGTGGTGGTCTATGCTTTTAACCTGGAGACGCTCAGCGGACTCTTCAGGTCCGACTACTTCAACAACTTCACCCGCATAAGCCTCGCCCTCCTCATCGTGGCCTTCACCGCCTATCTCATGAGGCGGGAGAAGGACTACAGCAGGCAGTCCGTCAAGGTCTTCGAGGAGCTGCGCCGGACCATCGACGACCTGCGCGTCCAGATGGAAGATCTCACCGCCATGTTGGAAGTATCCAAGTTGGTGGCCATAGCCGACGACCTGCATGAGAGGCTGGAGAAGAAGATGCCCCATATGAAGGGTCATTGGAAGAGGGTGGCCTTCTATGCCGTGGAGATCGCCCGCCGCATGGAGCTGGACGAGGATTACGTACGCCTGGTGGAGCGGGCGGCCAACCTGATGGACATCGGCATGCTCCAGGTGGCGGGGCAGCTCTCGGACGCCGCTTTCCGGGCCGGGGAACTGGTGCCCGCGGACAAGGAGATGATCAAACAGCATCCCAGGCTGGGTGCGGAGATGCTCTCGGCGATCAGGCCCAACTGGGAGATCATCCCCATCGTCCGCGGGCACCACGAGTGGTGGAACGGGATGGGTTATCCCGACGGGTTGAAGGGGGAATCCATTCCCCTGGGAGCGCGCATACTGAGCGTGGCCGACGCCTTCGTGGCCATGACCTCCTGGAGGGCTTACCGGGACGTCATGGAGGTCAAGGAAGCGGTGAAGGAGATATCCGCCTACAGCGGCGTGCAGTTCGACCCCCGGGTGGTGAACGCCTTCCTGGCCGTGATAACGCCCCGCATCTACGGCATGGAGGGCAGGGGCGAAAAGGAGGAGGAGATAAAGCTCCTGCGGGAGATAAACGCCGACTCCTCAGCTTCGCGGAAGGCCGCGCACCCCCTCTAAAGCGGCCGCGGCAAACTACAGGGAATAGAGCTCCTCGTCGCTCATGAGCGCGAAACCGCCCTCCCTGAGGACCTCCTCGGCCTCGGGGATCTTCTCCACCTCCACCACCAGCACCGCGGTGCTGCGGTCCTTGACCACGAAACCGTAGGCGTCCTCGATGTTCACCCCCCTCTCCCCCAGGGCCCGGCAGACGCGGTGCAGGCCGCCCGGGCGGTCGTCCATGATCACCGCTATGACCTCCTTCAGGTAAGCGGAAAAACCCTCCCTCCGCAGGGCCTGGTACGCCCGCTCCGGGTCGTCCACCAATAGCTTCACCACCCCGAAGTCGTCGGCGCCGGCGATGGTGATGGCCCTGATGTTGACGTTCTCCTCCATGAGCACCTGGGTGAGCCTCTCCAGCCGCCCCGGCTGGTTGCGCGCGAAGACGTTCACCTGGTGTGCCACGATCATTCCCCCCTTGCGTGATCCCGCATGTCCACCACACGCACCGCTTTTCCCTCCCCGGCGGGAAGAGAGCCCGGCTCCACGAGCTCCACCACCGGGGTGACCAAGATCTCGTTGCGCAGTTCCTGTGCTATGCGGCGGCGCAACTGGCTCAACTCTTTCACCTCACCGTGCCAGAGGTCGCCGGACACTTCCACCTGGACGCGCATCTCGTCCCGGTTGTCCACCGTCTCCAGCACGATGCGGTAGTTCGAGCCCACCCCGAGGATTCCCAGGAGCACCCTCTCCACCTGCATGGGAAAGACGTTGACCCCCTTGACGATGAACATATCGTCCGTGCGCCCCTTGATGCGGGAGATGCGCCGGTGTGCCCGGCCGCAGCGGCAGGGCTCCGGGAAGACCCGGGCCAGGTCGTGGGTGCGGTAGCGTAGGAGGGGCATGCCCTCGCGGTGCAGGGTGGTAAAGACCAGTTCGCCCTCCTCCCCCTCGGGCACGGGCTCCAGGGTCTCGGGGTCGATGACCTCCAGGATGAAGCTGTCCTCCCATACGTGCATCCCTTCCTGGAAGGGGCACTCGAAGGCCACCCCGGGCCCGCTCATCTCCGAGAGCCCGTAGGAATTGTAGGCCTTGATGCCGTAGGCCTCCTCCAGGCGGCGGCGGAGGCTCTCCGTGTGGGGTTCGGCGCCGATGAAGGCGATGCGCAGGCTGGTGTCCCGCCTGGGGTCGAGGCCCAGTTCGCGGAAGACGTCCAGGAGGTAGAGGGCGTAACTGGGGATGACGTGGATGACCGTGGTGCCGAAATCCCGCATCAGCTGGATCTGGCGCTTGCTGTTCCCCGAGCCCGCCGGGATGACCAGGGCCCCTATCCTCTCCGCGGCGTAGTGAAATCCGAGGCCCCCGGTGAAGAGCCCGTAGCCCATCATGTTCTGGAAGACGTCCGAGCGGCGCACCCCGGTCATGTACATGCACCGGGCCACCAGCTCCGTCCAGGCATCGATGTCCCGTGCGGTGTGGAAGACGACCGTGGCCTGCCCGGTGGTCCCGGAGGAGGAATGCAGGCGCACCACTTCCTCCAGGGGCACGGTGAGGAAGCGCCGCGGGTCTCCTCCGCGCAGGGTCTCCTTGTCCATGAAGGGCAGGGCCCGGAGGTCGTCGAGGGAGCTCACCCTGGCGGGATCGAACCCCGCCTCGCGAAACCATTCCCGGTAGAAAGGGCTGTTTCCGCAACGCTCCAGCACCGCACGCAGCCGGCGCAGCTGCAAGGAGCGTATCTCCTCCCCAGAAAGGAGTTCCACCTCCGGGTTCCAGAACTCTCCCTCGGGCATGTCTTCCTCCCCTTTTTCGCTCCCCTCGCGCCTCCGGTCGAGGGCCCTCTCAGCCGTCCCTCCCCGGCCCGGCGCGGGCCAACGATGCAGTACTCTCACGTCTTCAAAGGCATGGCGGCTCCTCAAGATCCCGGTGACGATCACCAATATTAAACCCCATTCGCAAAGTTCAGTCATTCATCCGCGGGAAACGCCGACGGTGCCGCCGGCGCGCCCTGTCGTCTTCGCATGCGCATTATCGCTCCATCCCTTCACGGAGAACGCCGCACGCCGCGAATCCTTGTCTCCATCCCACGGAAGCCAAATCTCCGCGCCCATCGCGGTGGGATGCCGGAGGCCGACCGCTTTCGCCTCTTTTCGTCATCATCCCCGGCCGAAGCCATACGGGAGACCGGCCGCCGAATGGCGCCGGGCCTTCGGCGGGGCGCCTCATGTATAATAACCACCGTCCGGGAGGGTACGTCTTCGGAGGGAGGGAGGCGCATGCGCGATTCCGTCAAGCGTTTCTTCAAGATGTTCGGCAACCGCAACCTCGAGGGGTTCATCCACGGCTACCTCTACGGACGGTTCCCCAACGCCTACGTCTACCGCCTGGGCAAGCTCATCAACGTGGCGGAGAAGGAGCCTCCTCACGACCTTCCGCCGGAGATGGAGGATATCCTGGACGTGGTGGTGGGCAAGGTGGCCAGGGAGACCCTCGACCCGGCCACCAGCACCTATCATGCCAAGGTGGTGCGCACGGAGCACGCCGTAGACCTGGTGAACGTGAAGGAGAACGTCTACCTTCCCCGCCAGGAGAGGGTCATCCCCTACCCCATCGCCAACGATATCATCCTCGAGGACCCCGATCACATCGGGGTCATAGAATGCCCTTGCAGGCACACGCAGAGCAAGCCCTGCCTGCCCCTCGACGTCTGCCTCGTGGTGGGAGAACCCTTCCTGGGTTTCCTGGAGGAGCACAAACCCAACAACTTCAGGCGCCTACTTCCCGAGGAGGCGACGCGCATCCTCAAGGAGGAACACGAGCGGGGGCACGTGCACTGCGCCTATTTCAAGGACGCCGCCGGCGGGCGCTTCTTCGCCATCTGCAACTGCTGTTCCTGCTGCTGCATAGGCATGAAGGCCTACCTGGCCTTCGGTTCCCCCAATATATGCTCTTCAGGGTACGTCGCTCGCGTCGATGCCGAGGAGTGCAGCGGCTGCGGGAGCTGCGTGGAGGCCTGCCCATTCAAGGCATTGAGCCTGGGGGACGACCTGGTGGCGGAGGTGGACCCCGCCCGCTGCTTCGGGTGCGGGGTATGCGCTTCCCGATGCGAGCTGGAGGCCATCACCCTGGAGCGGGACCCGGAAAAGCCGGCTCCCATGGACATCAAGGCCCTCCTAGCGGAGGCGGGAGGAGAGGCCGGAGCCTGAGGTTCCAAAAAAAGCTAGCGGACCGCAGCCGCGATAGCTTAGGGGAACCCTTCCGGCATCTCTCACACATCCCCGCCTCGCCCGGCCAAGGCCGCCGCTGGTCCCCACATCTCGAGGCCGGCCCAGGCCAGGGCGCGGGCCTCCTCGGCATGCCGATTCCTTATCGGTCCGGCCATGACCCGAGAAGCGGTTACCGATTCACGCACCTCTCAGGCATACAGGCGGTGATAGCGGTTGAACATATCGAGCCAGTTCTTGAGGACACGGGGATCGCGGCGCATCTCCCGGTACACCGCGCGCAGCACGGGCAACGCGAGGTGCCCCATGAGGCGTATCCCCCACCCCTGGTTGACCCGCCTCCTCATCTCCGCCTCGTCGCCGCTCCGCCGCGCCCACGCCAGGTCCCTGCGGTGAGTGTCGCTGATGAGGGCCGGGATGAGGGGATGCTCCTCCAGCCTGCGCTGGTAGCGGGAGAGGAAAGACGCGCCGGTGTCGCCGGCCCGTAGGGCCTCGATGGCCGTCTCCGCCGCCATCTCGGCGGAGAACCAGGCGGAGGGGACCCCGTCAGCTATGGCCGCGGCCTCCAGGCCCGCGGCGTCGCCTATGAGGAGTACGCCGTCCCCGAAGGTGGGCATGCTGCGCATGTCCCGGTAAAGTCCGGCGTAGATGGGACAGGTATCCCATATACGCGCGCGCAGCTCGGTGCGGGGGGCGTACATCTCACGCCAGCGGTCCACCTGGAAGAACCTCCGGTAATAAGCGTCGAGCTCCTTGGCGAGCACAGGAACCCCCTCCTCGCCCTTGAGGAACCTCCCGATGGTCATATGGATACTCTCCCGGTAGGGGAAGATGTAAACCGCCGACCCCTCGCCGAGGGGGGCGATGATCTTCTCCTCCGGCATGGCCCAGTAGTATTCGATCTGGTACCCGCAGATGCGGTCGATGTCCTCCTTGGCCATCTTGAAGTCGTAGAGGAGGCACAACTCCACGGCTTCCGGACGGTAGGTCTTGCGTATCCCCGCCTTCCTGGCCAGGATGTTCTGCACTCCCTCGGCGTCGATGAGGAGCCTGCAGCGAAGTTCCTCGCCCCCGTCCGTCACCACCCCCTTCACCGCCCCGCTTTCCATGATCACGTCCACCGCGGCGACGGAGGTCCGCAGCTCGGCGCCCGCCTCCACCGCACGCTCCGCCAACCAGGTGCAGAAAGGACGGCAGTATACCGTGTAGCCGATGGCCAAGCGGTTCGCCAGCGGCCCGGGGACGCGGAAAGAATTGTCCGTAGCGTAGACCTTCCCGTCGCGGACGAAAAAGTTGCGAATCCCGGTGATGGGCCTCTCGATGGGAGGGTCGCCGTCGCGTATCCACTGCGGACCGAAGAGAAAACCGTAGAAGGGGATGGTGCAGCTGGATATGACCTTTTGTCCCGGCGTGGAAGCTCTTTCCAATATAAGGGTGGAAAGCCCCGCCTCGGCGCACCTCTTGGCCGCCACGGGCCCACCGAAGCCCGCCCCTACCACTATGACGTCGTAATCCACGGCACTCATATCGCTACCCCCCGTTTCATCCGCGCGCTCATCAACCCCACTCGCTGCGGTAACCCGTACCCCCCACCGGCCATCCGAAATCGACGGCGCCCGACTCGCAGACGAAAAGGCAGGAGGCGCATTCCATGCACCGTTCGAGGCTCGCGACCTCGGCTTTCTTCTCGCGCAGCCGGAACACTCCCGCCAGGCACACGCGCAGGCAATTCCCGCAACCCGTGCACTTAGAGGCATCGATGGTGATGAAGGGCCGCGGCGACGGGACCCACTCCACACCCGGGATATCCTCGAATCTGAGCGTTTCCTCCATCATGCCCCCTTTCCTCTATACGAAAAATCGAAGATATATAGCACATCAAAACCGGTGCTACTGACAGCTTTGCAGCCCCGTGCGGGCCCCGGCGTGCGTGAAACCGGCCCGTCCCGTCATCCCTTGAAGGAGACGACCAGATGGGGCCAGAGTTCCCGGAATCCCAAGCGGCGGTAGAGGGAGATGGCGGCATGGTTGTCCTCCCTGGCCTCCAGGCGCACGGGCTTGCCTCCGGAGAGGGAGCGCTCGCAGAGCAGGCTGCAGACCGCCCCCGCGAACCCCCGGCGGCGGAACTCCGGGAGGCAGTAGACCCCGCCGAGTTCGTCCGCCCCCGGGGTGACCGCTTCCATCTCCGCCTTGGCCACCGCCCGTCCATCGCAGCGGGCGAGGGCCGTGGTGCCCGCCTCGACCAGGCGCAGCATGCGCAGCCTTATCTCCCAGTCTCTGGAAACGTTTCCCAGATACTCCCACTGGAAGGACCTCTCCAGGCCCACCAGGGTTTCCAGGTCCTCCTCCCCGGCCACCTCGGCCAGCTCCGGGTGGCGTGGAGCGAAATCTCCCGGCCGGAGCACGAGCGAGACCTCACGCTCCACCCGCTGCACCCTGCTGGATAGCTCCGGGAACCATTCCAGCATCGCCTCTATATCCTCGCGGCGCCCGGCCATGGCCGACGGCGGTCCCCACATCTCGAGGCCGGCCCGGACCAGGGCGCGGGCCTCTTCCGCGCGCGCGGCGGTCCTCCACAGACCCAGATTGTCGCGGAAGAGGACGCCCCTTATCCGGCCGCCCGCCCTCAGGGCGAGAAATTCTCCCTGCTCCGCAAGGCCCAGGTTGAGGAGGCCCCAGCGCCTCACGCTCCATACCAGGCGCAGGTTGGCCACGGGATCCCTCTCCAGAAAGGACAGGAGCTCCCTCTCCCCTCCCGGCTCCACAGGCCGGCAGGAAAGGGCGCCCTCCATACCCACATCCCGGCTGCCTCTCACGGGGACCGTACCTCAACCCAGGAAAAATCGGGCCGCTCCACGCCTCACCCGCCTTATATTACCCGACACCGCCGCGCGGTGTCCGCCCGTTTGAAAAACCCTCGGAGGGCAGAGCCGCGGCCTGGACCCGAATACCCATCCCTCACGCGGCGAAAGGGGGCACACCCTTATGGTTCATCACCGAAATCGTGGCCCATCCTCGAAACTGCGGCCCTACCCAGAGCCCACCGTTCTTTTTCCTTCGAGCCATTCCGCGTTGACCTCCAGATCCGGAGTTCCTCCCGGGAGAGGCGCGAAACGCCAGGCGATCCTTCAAGGGCATCGGCTTCCCACGGGCCCGCGCCCGCCTCACCGCCCGGCACCCATCCCAGCCGGCATTCTGCTACAATTGAGGCGTGGAGAGAAAACGGGAAAAGGACCTGATCGCGGAGTTCACCGCGCGCTATCCCTTCCCCCTGGACGATTTCCAGCTCCAAGCCATAGAGAGTCTTGCCCGTGACCGCTCCGTACTCGTGGTCGCCCCCACCGGGTCGGGGAAGACGGTGGTGGCGGAGTTCGCCGTGTGGCTGGCGGAGAGGCAGGGGGGACGGACCTTTTACACCACGCCCCTGAAGGCGCTCAGCAACCAGAAATTCCGCGACTTCGGCGACATCTACGGGCCGGACGCCGTGGGCCTCCTCACCGGGGACAACAGCATCAACCCCCAGGCGCCGGTGGTGATCATGACCACTGAGGTGCTGCGCAACATGATCTACGAACGCTCCCCGGACCTCTACGACCTGCGCTACGTGGTCCTCGACGAATGCCATTACCTCATGGACCCCTTCCGGGGTCCGGTATGGGAGGAGATAATCATCCACCTGCCCACGGACATCAAGATAGTGGCCCTCTCGGCCACGGTGTCCAACTACGGCGAGTTCGGGGAGTGGCTCAACGACCTGCGCGGCGACGTGGACGTCGTCTACCACGACCGGCGGCCGGTCCCGCTGCGCCACTACTATTTCATAGGCGGCATCATGGTCAACCTTCTCTCCGACCGGGCCCCGGGGGTGGTGGAGGAATACGAGCGCTCCATGAAGGGCAGGGGCCGGGACGGCAGGAGGCCCCGCACCCGCCACCTCATCCCCCGCCGGGCGGACGTGGTGGAGCGGTTGCGCAAATCGGGCATGCTCCCGGCCATTTACTTCATCTTCAGCCGCGCCGGCTGCGACGCCGGCGTGGCTCACTGCCTGGAGGAGGGCGCGGACCTGACCACCCCGGAGGAGAAGCGGGTCATCGAGGAGCAGGCCCTGGCCCGGGTGGCCTGGCTTCCGGAGGAGGATCTGAAGGTCTTCGGTTTCGACCTCTGGCTGGAGGCCCTCAAGAGGGGGTTGGCCTCCCACCACGCCGGACACCTGCCCATATTCAAGGAGATAGTGGAGGACCTCTTCGCCCAGGGCCTGGTGAAGGTGGTCTTTGCCACGGAGACCCTCTCCCTGGGGATAAACATGCCCGCCAAGACGGTGGTCATCGAGTCCCTGTTCAAGTTCACCGGGGAATCCCACGAATTCCTCACCCCCACGGAGTATACCCAGTTCACCGGACGCGCCGGCCGCCGGGGCATAGACAAGGTGGGCAACGCCATAACGCTCTACAACCCCATGGTACCCTTCTCCCAGGTACGCAGGCTGGCGGAGATGGAAAGCCTCCCTATTACTTCCAGTTTTTCCCTTTCCTACAACATGGTGGTGAACCTGCTGCACTATTACGATGTGGAGACCACGGTGCACATGCTCAACTCCAGCTTCGCCCAGTTCCACGCCGACCGCGAGGTGGTGCGCCTGGAACGTTCCCGTTCCCGCCTGGCCATGCGCATCCAGGCCCATCGCCGGAAGATAGAATGCCAACGCGGCGATCCCATGGCCTATCTCGCCGCCCGGAGCGAGATCTCGCGCCTGGAGAAGGAGATGGCCGCCGAGCGCCGGCGGCGCAGGCGCGAGCTGATCAACCGGGAGCTCGAGGAACTGGTCCCCGGCGACGTGCTGGTTCTGCACCGCAGGGGCTCCCGTCGGGCGGCGGTGGTACTCTCCATCTCCGAGGACAAACACGGCGACCCGCGCCTGACGGCCCTGGACGACCGGGGGCGGCTCCTCAAAGTTTCCTACCAGAACTTTCCATATCCCCCTCAGGTCATAGGTCACCTGGGTAAACCCTTCATTCCCGCCAGGAGCAGGGCGGAGGAAAAGAAGTTGCGGCAGGCCCTGGCCGGTTTCCGAGTCCCGCCGCCCCAGGAATGGGAAGAGGAATTCCACCTCCCCCACCGCGAGGAACTGATAGGCCTCCGGGAAGAGCTGGAGGGCAGCCCGTGCCACACCTGCGAGAGACGTGAGGCCTGCCTCGAGACCTGCCGGAGCATCAGGAACCTGCAGACGGAGATGGAACGCGTGCAGCGGCAGATGGAAGCGCGCAGCGACGTCTCCTCCCGGAAACTGGCCAACGTCATGCGGGTGCTGGAACGCCTGGGCTACCTGGAAGGGGAGAAACCCACCCCCAAGGGCATCGTCCTCTCCCGCATCTACAACGAGTGCGACCTCATCCTGGTGGAGTGCCTCGAAGAGGGGTTGTTCCTCCCCCTGGACGAGGCGGAGACTGCGGCCCTGGCCTCGGTCTTCGTCTTCGAGACACGGGAGGGTCCTACCCCCCGCCGCAGAGGGGGAAGGCCTTACCGGGAACCGGCGCAGGGCCCCACGGTCCCCACTCCCGCGCTGCAGGAGGCCATACTCGAGGCCCGCAGTCTGGAGGGGAGGATCAAGGCCCTGGAGAGGCGGGAAGGGCTGGACCTCGTGCGGCCTCTGGACCCGGGTTTCGTGCCCGTCGTCTACGACTGGGCGACGGGCGAGGACCTCGCCTACATATCGTCGACTTACCCCCAGTACTCGGCGGGGGATTTTGTCCGCTCCATGAAACAGGTCCTGGACATCCTGCGCCAGATGAAGGAGGTGACCGAGGACCCGCTCCTTTCGGAGAAGTTCTCCGGGGCCATGGACCGCATCCACCGCAGCATAGTGGCCTACACCAGTGTGGTGGACGTGATGGAGGAGGAGCTGGAAAGCGGCATCCCCGGCCGCTAGAGCGCGACAAAGAGGAAAACTCCTGGAAGTGAACCCGAGTTTGATAGGAATTGATAAGATACCGTCGACGTACCGTTGATTGCCATGTTAAAGGAAAAATTTCAAGCCTTATCAAGCAAGATCTCTATTCTCGGCAAGCATGGCCAATCGCCTCATCGGCAAAGACGCCTTCCCCCTTGAAAAAACAGTGGTTATTCGCCCTGATCCCCTCACACCTTTATCGAGAAACGGAATACCGACCCACCTCCCTCCCGGGGCTCATGCCACAAAGCGCCGCCGTGCCTTCGGACGATCTCGCTGGCGACGTACAGCCCTACGCCCATGCCCTCCGATGAGTGGTGCAGGGCGTCCTCGGCTTGCACGAAAGGCTCGAAGATGCGCCCCTCCATCCCCGAAGGGACGCCGTGTCCTCTATCCTTCACCGCTACATCAAGCCGGCCCCCGCTTCTCTCTACTTCCACCTCTACGGGGGATGCGGGAGGGGAAAACTTAACGGCGTTGTCCACGAGGATGGAGAGCAATTCTCCCAATCTCACGGGGTCGAGATGTCCTACGTCAAGATCGTTGACCAGTTTGAGACGAAGTCTTTCTCCCAAGCCTCCTCCGACCTCGAGCTCAAACCAATCACGAATGACATTCTCCAATTCGACGGTTTCCATGCTCATCCGGAAAACGTCCCTCTGGATGGAGGAAACGTCAAGCAAACGCTGCGATAACTTTTCCAGCCTCTCCGTACCCCCCTGAATATAGCCGAGCATCTGCCGCCTCTCCTCATCGCCCAATCTCTCCCATTGTTCCCTCAGGGTCTGGGCGTATCCCGCTATGATAGTTACCGGGTGCCGGATCTCATGCGAGGCCACGTCGATGAAATTCTTTATCCTCTCCTCGTGGTCCAGCCTTTCCTCCTCGATCTCCACGGCGCGCGCCAGCATGCCGGCGATATCCCGTTCCTCGGGCGACCAGAGCCCGGTGGACGGGCGCAAGAATGCCAGGAACCCGATCTTTGTATCGCCAAGCCTTACCGGACACCCCAGAAGGGAATCGAAGCCATAACCCATGACCAGAAGGTCATCCCCGGCATCCGGCTCGCCGCTCAGGGGCTCGATCACGATGGAGCCCTCCGCTTCCTCCATCAACCGCTCAAGGAACCTACCCTCGACGCCCTCCCGGCGGCGGGAACCCTCCTCCATTCCGCAGGTTATCAGTTCAGTGGATTCATCACCACGGCGCAGATAGACGGCCATGGGCACCTCCAACACCTGCTTGCCCATGCGGATTATGCGGACCATGTTGGAACGGTAGTTGGTGCTCAACCGGAGGAAAAGGTCGACCAGCATGGCCAGCCTCTGTTCGCTCTTTCGGCGCAGAGCGCTCTCCCTTTCCAGGTCCAACATCTTCTTTTCCAGTTTCTGGATAAGGCGCTGATTGTATCGCTTGAGAACGCAGGCTTCGTCCTGAGGAGGGAGCTCCCGCGGCGTGATCCTTCCCGCCTCCGCGGCCTTGAGCACCTCCTCGATCAAAAGCATGAAATCCACCGGGTCGGCCGGCTTGACGATGAAGCGCTCGGCACCCAAGCTGAGTGCGAACTCCTCGTCCTTGGGGTCGGTATAGGTCGCGGTGTAGAAGATGAAAGGCTTAGATTTGAGTTTTTCGTCTTTCTTCCATTCCCGGCAGAGGGTGAACCCGTCCATGACCGGCATGAGGATGTCGGTGATCAACAGGTCGGGGGGAGATGACCTGGCCTTGGCAAGGGCCTCCTCTCCGTTGCGCGCCTCCTCGACGTGATATCCGTGACCCTGCAGCAGGGCGCGCAACATATAGAGGTTTTCCTCGTTATCGTCCACGATGAGCACCGTGCCCTTCATCCCGTACCGCGCTCCTTTCACCCGATTCCTTTGCGGACCTCGCGTCCCGGTGAAGCATCTCCCCGTCCTCAGGCGGAAAGGAACCTCTCCACCTGTTGAAGGAAGGTCTCCGGATTGATCGGCTTCTCGATGTATCCGCTGCACCCCGCCTGCAGGAGCCTCTCCCTGTCCCCTACCATGGCGTAAGAGGTAACCGCCAGGACCGGTATTTCCCGCGTGAACGGAGAGGCTTTGAGGCGCCTCAAGACTTCCATGCCGTCCATCCCCGGAAGCTGAAAATCGAGGAGCACCATGTCCGGAGCCGCGGATTCCGCCAGGTCCAATCCCGCCCATCCGTCGCGGGCTTGGATGACCTGGTGCCCGGCTTTCTCCAAGATGAAGGTGACCAAATACAGGTTCTGTTCGTTGTCCTCGATGTACAGGATCCTCGCCATAGGTCAAGACCCCCTGCCCAAAGCCGGTATATAGAAGTAGAAACGGCTTCCCTTCCCGTACTCGCTCTCCACTCCTATCTCCCCTCCCATCATCTCCACGAGTCGGCGGCAGATGGAGAGCCCCAGTCCAGTCCCCTCCTTGACGCGTGCGGCGGACATGTCCAGCTGCTGGAACGGCTTGAAGAGCTTGCCCAGATCCTCTCTTTTTATCCCCGGACCCGTATCAAGGACCGAAAAGAGCCATTTTTCCCCTTCCCTCGCGCATTCCAGGGTTACGCTGCCCTCATCGGTGAACTTGACGGCGTTGCTGAGAAGGTTCAGGAGCACCTGCTTCAGGCGTTTGCGGTCCGCCTCCACGAACTCGGTCTCCTCAGGGCATACCATCGAGAAAAGCAATCCCTTAGCCTCAGCCATGGGGCGGATGGTGTTCTCCACCTCCGCCAGCAGCTCCCCCAGGTCCAGAAGTTCGGGGTGAATCTCCAGCTGGCCCGCCTCGATCTTGGAGAGGTCCAGGATGTCGTTGATGAGGTCCAGGAGATGAGAGGCGCTTTGCTTCACCATGCTCAGTTGCTTGGCCTGCTCATCGTTGAGGGGCCCGGCCAGTCCCTGCAGGAGTATGCCGGTGAACCCGATGATGGAGTTCAGGGGGGTGCGCAGCTCGTGGGACATGGTGGCCAGGAAGGCCGACTTGAGCCGGTCAGCGGACTCTGCCCTGTCTCTGGCCTCCTCCATCTCCCGGGCCGTTCTCCTGAGCTCCTCCTCCAAGAGCTCGTGCGAGGTCATGTCCCTCACCACGGCGCAAAAGCCTCCCCGTCCCCCCGAGGGTTCCATGAAGGACGAGATCGCCATCTCGCAGGGTATCCGTTTCCCACCACATCCCATCAGCCATACCTTAAGGGAACGCGATCCCTCTGCCCCACGGGATAAAAGCCCCCCTACCTCCTCCTTCAAGGAGAAGCCTCTCCCCTCTAGCAACCCGTAGACACCGATTTCCGCGATATCGGCATCCTCCAATCCGCTGAGTTCGTTGAGCCTCCTGTTCCACTTCAGCAGGCGGCCTCCCGGCTCGAATACCAGAAATACGTCGAGCAGGGCTTGAAGGGTGTTCTCCAGGAAATTCCTCTCCCTTCCCAGTAACCTGAGAAGCTCCTTTTCGGAATGGCGTTCCAGTAAGGCCTTCATCCGTCCCCGAGATTCCCCGTCCATCGACCCGGCAGCCGGAGGAAGCTCCTTGCACATTCTCAGCCTCCGCCTTCCCTCCGTCCCATCCGTTACCTCCACAAGGTCGAAGGACGGGCTCGCCAGGGAAACCACATCATCACTCTCGCCCTCGGGCAGTTCGACGCACATCACCAGGCACGGCGTCGGGTCGCCGAGCTCCATGCCCACCTCCAGCCGCCTCTCCCCTCCTCCGGCCAGGATGGAGCGGACGGCCTCGGCGGTCGCCGCCCCCAGGCAAGCGGAGACCGTCTTGCCCAGGCGCAGCTCCTCGGCCAGCATCCTGATCTTGTTTCCTATACGGAAGGGAGCGGTTTCGGGATCCAGCTCTATCACGCCGAGCTCCACGCTTCCCGCACCGCAAGAGACCTCGGAAACCTCACGTTCAGCGGACATATTTCCGCACCACTACAGTGGTGCCCACCCCCTTCTCGGAGAACAGGTAAAACTCGTCCACCAGCCTGCGCACCCCTGGAAGGCCCACTCCCAGACCTCCGGCGGTGCTGGCGCCCTCCGACAGCGCCGCATCTTGATCGGCTATGCCCGGGCCGGAGTCCGTTACGGTCACCTCCACACCCGTACCAGATTCATTCCTCACGACGCGCACGCGCAGGAAGCCGGACCCCGCGTGCACCAGCACGTTGTTGGCCAGCTCCACAGCCGCCGTGGCCAAGGACATGGCCTCCAACCTTCCCAACCCCGCCTCTTCAGCAGCCTCTCCAACAACTCCGGGGACCGCCCACGCGTCTTCCCATTCCCTCAGCGACAGCTCACGCATCGAGCATCTCTCCAAACCCTGAGTTTCCATCCTCGGGGTCACACATGCACCCTCTATTCCGCCACCTAAGACATTCCCGAGCCTTTATTCCGTCTCCGGCCTATGCCGGGCCTGCGCTTGCAGATCCTCCCCCCGATGCCCTTTTGCCCCTTCCTCCCCACACCCCCCGGAAGGGGGCACTCATCCTCCTCTCCAAACCCCTTCCCGCATCACCTCGAGAAGTTTCTCCGCCCTTTCCTTGTCCGCCGCCACAGGTAACCCGTCCAGGTCAAGCCCCAGGTTAGCGAGGGAAGCGGCGGTACCCGGCCCAATCCCGCAAACGACGGTGGGTGCCCCCATGAGTTCGACCGTGCGGGCCAGTTCACAGAGGGCACGGACGGTGGACCCGTCCAGAAAAGGAAGAGCCGCGAGGTCCACGATCATTCCGCGGACTCCCATACGGTAGACAACTTCCGGGATGGTCACTTGAAGGGAAGCGAGGTACTCGTCGTCCGGCTCTTCCCGCAGCAGGACGTAAATCCTGTCTCCTTCCAACAGGTAGCCGTCCATGTTTCCCGCTCCATGGTCAACCCTCGGACTTCCTCACCTCCAAGCCAAGCACGCGAAAGGCCATCTCCAATCCGTCGCGTATGGTGGCATGGGTACGAAGGTCGCCCAGATCCAGGCCCCGGCTCACGATGTTCCGTGCGATATCCGGGGAAACCCCGGTGAGGATGCACTCGCAACCCATCAGTTTCGCCGCACGGGTTATCTTGATGATGTGCTCCGCCACGGCTTCGTCCATCACCGCCACTCCCATGATGTCGATGATCAGGACCCGGGCGCGGGTTTCCTGGATCTTGGCCAGAGCGATCTCCATGATATTCTGGGTACGCATGGAATCCAACAAGCCGACGATGGGAAGCATGAGCACGTGATCCCACACCAGATTTACGGGTGTGCGCAATAGCTCCTCGTCGAGGATCTTTCTCTCCACCATCTCCCCCTCCTCTCGTCCATACCGGTGAATGGCGGTGTTCGCACAAAGATAATCTATGGTCAGAGCGGTAAAGTAGTGGCTGCGAAAGGTTCCTGATCGATGGTGCAATAACGGCCGCGTCACCCTTATTCCCCGTTTCAACGATTTTATTATAGGCCTGAAGTTAAAAATTCTCATCCTTCTCGGAGACCCGCATAACCACCGACCTTCCGCTTGAGCACAGCCGGATCCTCCCTGTTCGTCCCATATCCTCCTGTGTTGCGGCGGTGAAGGGCACGGACGTCTTCCGGTATAAGAAAGCCCGGCGAAAACGCCGCCGCCAACTGCGCCGCCGTATATTCCAGCGGAACAAGTAATCCCTTATACCTGATGAAGTTTTCCGTATTGTGAAGCCGCGTTCCTAAATCAAAGCCGTCGCATCAATACCGATGGCTCGACCCCCGCCTGCGAGTAGGCTCGGTAGTTCTTCATCTGTATTACATGGACGTGCTCAAGAGAGCCGTGTATATCGGTACGCGGTATTCGGTAAACTCGTTTCTCGCTCTCGCAAAGCGCAATGCATTACTTAAGGCATACGACCGAAAAGCGGACAACAGGCGTTAAAGTTCCCGAGCGCAGGAAATGGTGTTCAAACTGCGTGTCAAGACGGCTGAGGAGCATGCCGATATGATAAAATTGAGGAGCTTGGAAAACTATTTCCTTTTTCCGGAAAGGTGTGGGATGTGAAGGGGGTCCGGGAATGAAGAGGATGATATTCATAGTTCTGCTCTGTTCCCTCCTCCTGCTCATGCTCATGGGCTGGTCATGGGCGCAGGAGGAGAAGGCGGGAGGAGAAACCCAGGCCGGCACGGCGAAGGAGGAACAGGCGCCCCAGGAACCCACCAAGCCCCATGTGACCTGGGGGGATTACCGCTATATCTTCCGCAACGCCGTACCCTCCGAGGACGTGGACCCCCAGAGCGGCATCATCAACGTCCACTCTCCGGGAGCGCACAACGCCGCCTGGAGCGGCGCCAACTACGTGCACCTGTACATCACCGTGGAGTGGCTGACCAACGACCGCTCCCTGGACTACATGCCACTGCAGCTCATCCTGCACAGCGGGGGCCGTTCCTACATCCTATACGGCAAAGGTTCCAGCGCCAGTTCCTACCTCTGGAGGAGGGGGAACCACACCCACAACGACCTCGGAGCCCGCTATCCCGACCACCTGGGCGGCAGCGTGCGCCTCTTCTTCACCTTCGACACCAACGGCGCGGCCATAGACCCCAACACCGCCTACATCGAGGTCAACGGGCTGCTCGAGACCTGGGACTGGGGCCTGCCGAGCAAGCTGTACACCTACCATGTGAACCGTTACGGGTACGCGCAGGATCTGGGTTGGGCCCGGGACGGCAGCTCCTATTTCACCACCACCCACCTGGCGGACATACCCCTCTCCCAGATCCTGGAATATTGATCGCTGATATGCGTTCTCAGGGCGGGCGCAAGCCCGCCCTTTCGTCGTCTATGGGAGGAGTGAGAGGGACGGCGGGGAAGGGATAGAATGAGATTACGGGATCGCGGATGGCATCCCGGAGAGCGGAGCCCCGGACTCGAACGGAGGGGAGGGGCACCGATCCGTGCGAGCGCCGAGATGAAGGGATAGCCGGAGACCGAACGGGTGATCGGGACGAGCCATGGAGACGGACTTCCGCAGGAGACTCGCCGAGCAACTGACCCTGTTTGCGGTCGTGGGCATCACGGCCACGGCGTTCATCATACACCTTCCTCACGAACAGAAGATGGACCACTCCATGCTCTACGTGTTCCTCGCCGCCCTGGCGGTCTTGGTGCTCGCCCATCACCTCGTCCTCCTCTACCCGAGCAGGCAAGGCAAGATCTTGCCCCGTATACCGCCCTTCTTTCTGGGGCTGACCCTCTATTACGCCACGGCCTGCGCCGCCGTCTTCTTCAGTGACGGGCCTAAAAGCCCCCTCTATTACGCCCTCCTCCCGGGACCGGTCATCGCCGGTGCCTTCTTCGACGCGGGGCTCGCGGTGGCGAGCACTTCCGTCTTGGCCGCCATGTACCTCCTCGCCGCCCTCACCTCCCGGCCCTTCACGGCCCAGGGTTCACAAACCCTTTTCCTCAACATCCTCTACCTCTACCTGGCCTGCTTCCTCTCCACCCAGATCGCCATGGAACTGCGGCGCCTCGAAGAATCCCGCCGGGAGGTGTCCAGCCTCGGCGATTTCATACGCAGACTGGAGAAAGCCAAATCGGAGTACGTCTCCATGGTGGCCCACGAGATCCGCACCCCGCTCACCTCCATCCAGGGCTTCAGCGAGATGGCGTCCTCCGCTGACACCCCGCCCGAGAAACGGATGGAATACTACCGCATCATCCTCTCCGAATCGGAGCGCCTGTCCCGGCTGGTCACCAACCTGCTCAACCTCTCGAGGATTGAGGCCGGGCTGGAGTTGAACCGCGTGCCGGTGAACATCCCGGAGCTTATAAACGGTGAGCTGGATTTCTTCCGTTCCCAGACGGATATCCACAGCCTGGAATACTCGGGCTCCCGCGCCATCCCCACCGTCTATGCCGATCCGGAGCGCCTACGGCAGGTGATCCAGAACCTGCTGAGCAACGCCATCAAATACTCCCCCGCGGGGGGGAAGGTGGAGGTGACGACGGGACTGGAGGGAAAGTACGTGACCATATCCGTGCGCGACGAGGGGATAGGCATCCCTCCCGAGGACCTGCCCCGCATCTTCGAGAGGTTCAGCAGGCTCGAGAGGGAGGAGGTCACGGGCATCAGCGGTACCGGCTTGGGCCTGACCATCGTCAAGCACCTCGTGGACCTGCACGGCGGGAAGATAACCGCCAGGAGCGAGCCGGGAAAGGGAAGCACCTTCACCGTGTACCTGCCCATCAGGGGAGGGGAGAACCGATGAGGGAAGATGCCGTTCATCGGGAAATGCATCCCGCTTCGCCCCCACGGGAAGGGGACGAGGGGGTTCCGGACACGGTTCGCCGGCTCGCGGAAGACCGAGAATAGGGGAGTGACGGCGTAATGTTCAGAGGGAACATGGCCCGCACCTTCGGCAATTTCGTCTGGGTGTCCGTCCCTCTGGTCGCCGCGCTGCTCCTGCTCCCTCACGAGGTGGATATGAACCTCTTCGCGGTGCTTCTCCCCCTGCTGGGCGTGCTGGTGGTCAACACCGTGACCCTCGTACTTCCCTACCGGGAGAGCGCCCTCAGACGTTCCCTGGCCCCTCTGGTCTTCCTCCTTCTGCTGGCGGACCTCTCCCTGTTGGCGGCCTCCATTTCCCTGAGCGGTGGGGCCCGAAGTCCACTCTTCCCCCTGTTGCTCCTCGTGACCGCCTTCGGGTGCGGCCTGCTCTCCTCACCGGGCTTGTCCGCCGTCCTTGTGACCCTGTCCCTGGCCGCACACCTTTCGGCCTCCACGCTCTTCCACCGCGCGTCGGCCGGAGAGACCCAGCTCATATGTTCGCAGGCCTTCTTCCTGATATTCGTCTCCCTCCTCTTCGAACGCCTGAGCGCGGAGGCACGACGTCAGCATCGGGAGAGGTCGCGCTCCATGGAGGAACTGCGCAAGCTCGCCGATATGAACCGCGCCGCATCGGGATTCGTATCGGCGGTTAGTTTCGAGATGCGCACTCCCTTGACCTCCCTCCAGGGTTTCAGCGAGATGCTGGTCTCCAAGCCTCTGGATCACAAGACGGAGATGGAATATCTTTCCATCATTCGCCGTGAGGCGGAGAACCTCGGCAGGCTGGTGGAGGACCTGCTGGACGTATCGCGGCTGGAATCGGGCAAGGTTCCCCTGCAGCGCGAGGCCTACCCGCTGGAGGAGCTGGTACGGGCCGCGTTGCCGGCCCTGGAGCACGCATGCGACCAACGGGAGGTGGTTTGCGCCTTTCCGCCCGGCCTCCCTCGGGTGACGGTGGACGTGAAGAGGATGAGCCGGGCTATCAACGGCATGTTCGACTTCATCTCCCGCCGCTTCGGCAGCGGGTCGGAAGTGCGCGTCTCCATGAAGGCGGAGGGAGAGGAGCTGGTGTACACGGTAAACGTGAGGAACCGGCAGGCGACCTTTCTGGGAGAGAACCCCAAGCTCCATCCCATGGCCCACTGGGACGCCAGCGAGGGCGACCTGGACCTGGCCATCGCCCGCCGCATCATCGCCGCGCACGGTGGCCTCTTCAGCGTCATCAGGGCTTCGGGCGGCTGGCTGACCATGGTCACACGCCTCCCACTGGCCCCCGGCTCGGAAGGGCAGGAAGCCCGATCCGCCACCCCACCCACAGCCGGCGAAGGGGGCTGACCGACGCGGCGGCATGCAGCCAGAACCTCCCGGTCATGCCGCGGGCCACCTTCCACTTTGGGTCCCTGCCGGGCCGGAACAGGGGGCGCGATGTCACTTCGGCCCTCAAACCGGGCTGAGGCCCTCCCCCTCCCACCAGGGGTCCGCCGCGGCACCGCCGCCGCCCATCGAGTCCTCGCTCGTCACCCGATGCGAAAGGTGTGGCCCAATGTCTCGCGCCGTGCGGCCCGCATCATCTCCCGAAACTACCGCCACGGTTCAAAATAACCATTCGCTTTTGTTAAATTGTTCCCATGGAAGAGGCGAAAGGTCTTCCCGTACCGGAGGTGGACGGTCGCTGCCGCATATGCGGGGCGCGGACTCGAGTGCTGCGCCTGACGGAGTTCAACCTCAAGTTGTGCTCGCCCTGCTACCTGCGCTTTTTCGAGAGGCGCATCAGGCGGGCCCTGGAAAAGCACGACATGATACGGGAAGGCGAGAGGGTGGTGCTGGCCCTTTCGGGCGGCAAGGACTCGGTCGCCCTCCTCTACGCCTTGAAGCGCCTGGGAGTGGTCATGGGTTTCGACCTCACGGCCCTCCATTTCCACCTCGCCATGGGGGACTTCTCCGACCGCAACCTGCGCCTGGTCGAGGAACAGTGCGCGCTGGCACAGGTCGAACTTCGGGTGCTCCGTATCGGCGACATGGGCCTGCGGGTGCAGCGCATCAAGGGATGGCACCCCTGTGCCGTTTGCGGAGCCATCAAACGGGCCCTCTTCAACCGCGAGGCGGCCAGGCTGGGAGCGAACGCGGTGGCCACCGCGCACACCCTGGAGGACATCCTCCTCTTCGCCTTCAAGAACCTGCTCTCCCGGAAGTACCAGCTCCCGCCCCCCGTGCTCCCCCCGGAGAATGGTCTGGTGCGTAAGATAAAGCCACTCTATTACATGCCGGAGAGGCTTAACCTGCTCTACTGCCGCCTGCGCGGACTTCCCGTCTTCGAGGAAAAGTGTCCCACCTGGAGTCCGCGCGGTCATGCCCTCAAGGACGTCTTCGAGCAAATGGAGAAGGTGATCCCTTCCAGCAAGCTGCAGCTCGCCCTCTCCCTGCGAGAGATACTGCCGTCCCGGGAACCGGATTCCCTCAACCCCATCGAGCCCTGCTCCCGATGCGGTGAGCTCGCCGCCCAAGACCCGTGCACCATATGCCGCCTGGCAGACTGGTTCGCCGGCCGGACCTCAAACGCCGAGATCACCATACCGGCGCCGGAGGATTGAGCGCTCCCCCAGCCCACGGCCCGGGCGGGACCTCCACGGAGGAAAACCACCTCGAGAGGCGGCGAGGGCGTGAGTCCCTACCCAATGCATGGATGTGAGATGGTCAAAGGAAGAACCGGCCTTAGGATCCTTAAAAGCCGTCCCTCGCTCGCGCCTCACAGGAGGATATCCGAGAGGGACTTGCGGCTCCGTGGCTCGGGATCCTCCCGCGGGTAACCCAAGGGGAGGAGGATGAGGGGCGGGCATTCGGGAGGAAGTTCGAGTATCTCCGCCACCCTCTGAGGGTCGAAGGCCCGCACCCAGCAGGTGCCCAGGCCGAGGGAGGTCGCCGCAAGCACCATGTTCTGGACGGCGATGCTCACGTTGATGCAGGCGCTGATCAGGTTCCTCTCCTCCTGTTCCGCGCCCTTCTCCCCCCGTAAATAGCGCAGGAGCATCTCCAGGCTCGGCCTGATGGCTCCCGAGCGCAGAAGCTCCAACGTCCTCCTGGAGCGCTCCCCGAAAGCGGTGAAATCGATACAGGCCACGATGACCACGGGGGCCCGCTCCACGAACTTCTGGTCGAACGCCGCCTCGCGCAATGATTTACGGATCTCGGGATCGGTCACCACCTTGAATTTCCAGGTCTGAAGGTTGCTGGCCGAAGGGGCCAGCCTTGCGGCCTCCAGGATCTCTCGGATGCATTCCTCGGGAACCGGCCGGTCCTCAAACCTGCGTATGCTCCTCCTCCTCTTTATGGCCTCCAGTACCTCCATCTTCACCGCCCTCTTCGACGGCCTCAGGACAGGATGGACATGACCTTCTCCACCAGCGCATCCACGCCCTCGCTCTTGGACACGAAATCGCTGGCCCCCATCCTCACCAGCTGATCCACGCTCTTTCCGCGGGTGAGGACGGAGAAGACCACTATGGGCGTGTTCTGAGTCGCGTCTTCCTGCCGTAGGCGCTTCAAGACACTGAAGCCGCTTCGGCGCGGCATGTGGATGTCAAGGATTACCAGGTCGGGACGCACGCGGCTGAAGATCTCCAGCGCACTCGAGGCGTCGAGACAGATATGGGTGTGAAACCCTTTGCCGCTGAGCACTATCTCGATAAGCCTGGCGATGGAGTGATCGTCCTCGATCACCAGAACCGTCTTGCTCCCCATGCCTATGAGTATAGATGTCGGTGAAAGAACGGTCAAAAAGACAAGCTCCCCGCTTCTTTTCCCGGTCCCCTCCGTGGACCTCGGGCAAAGGATTGGCCGGGGAGCTGCCCGGTGATAAGAATGTGGCTACTTCTTCGCCGCGGTCTTCTTGGCGGCCGGCTTCTTGGCTGCGGTCTTCTTGGCCGCCGTCTTCTTGGCCGCGGTCTTCTTGGCGGCCGGCTTCTTGGCTGCGGTCTTCTTGGCGGCCGGCTTCTTGGCTGCGGTCTTCTTGGCGGCCGGCTTCTTGGCTGCGGTCTTCTTGGCCGCCGTCTTCTTCGCCGCGGTCTTCTTCGCTGGTTTGGTAGCCATCTCCTCACTCCTTTCCACGAATTGATCTCTACCCAATTTTCTTCTCCGGGATAAATTTTCCTTCTCCTCGGTTAACCTATTTTTCGGCAGCCGAAAGCATTTCCCTGAACTTTCCTGGACGTCGCAATTCGAGAATCCATAAGCCAAAAAACTGGGCTTTACATCAAGCTTTACGGTATCTTTTCAACCTCACGAGATGAAAAACACCACAACGGATGGCAAGGACCTTGATGCATAGCGGATAGATGAAAAGCCGGTTTTCAGGATGAGGGAATTCCGCCGCATCGGCCCTATAGGCAAAGAAAAGACCTCCGCCACAAACGGGTCTTCTTATGGGCGTTCGGACATTCCCGAGATCGTGAAGGAAGAATCGCTTTCCTGAAGGATCGTATGCCTCTCAAGAGTCGACGGAGGATTTTTCGTCGCCGGCTTTCCGCGGACGGATTGGAAGGGGATGGAAAAGACGATGATGCCTTCTCCAGATGCGGTTTCGTCCGGTACCCGGATGCCCTGGCGGGATTAGAGCGGGAGGGGAAGGACTGCGGTGTCCTCTCCCGACCTTTCCGGAAAGAGGCGTAAGAGTCAAGGGGGAATCTCAGGACCAGTCCCTCTCCGGCGCATGGTAATCGCTCTTTTCGTCGAGTTTCCGGCGCCTGTACTCCTCAAGGGCGTCTTCCAGTTCCTTCCATCCGAAATCCGGCCACAGCACTGGGGTGACCAGTATCTCGGCCTTTGCCAGGTGCCAGAGCATGAAGTTGCTTATGCGCATCTCTCCCGCCGTCCGAATGAGGAGGTCAATATCTGGGAGGTCTGGCGCGTAGAAAAACTCTCTCAAACTGTTCTCGTCTATTCCGTCGGGAGACAGCTCTCCCCTCCTGACCGCTTCGGCGACACGCAGGGAGGCATCGAGTATCTCCCGCCTCCCCCCGTAATTGAAATTGATGTTCAGGTTCAAACCCCGGTTCCCGGCGGTCGCCGCAGCCGCCAGGTCGAACCATGCCAGTATCTTCTCCGGTATGCGGTCCCTCCTTCCCAAGTGCCTCAGGCGCACTCCCAGTTCCATGAACTCCTCCAGCCTCTTGCGGAGGACGTCCCGGCTCATGTTGACCAGAAAACGTACTTCCTCCGGGGGGCGTTCCCAGTTCTCTGTGGAGAAGGCGAAGAGGGAGAGGGCTCTTATGCCTTTGGCGGCACAGAACCTCACCGCCTCCATGATGGATTCCTCGCCCTGTCTGTGCCCCTCGATGCGCGGAAGGCCCCGCATCTTGGCCCAGCGGCCGTTGCCGTCCATGATGATGCCGATGTGAGCCGGCAGGATGTCCTTCAAATCGCCCCTCCCCGATCAGGTCCGGCGCAAAGGTATTATAAATCAGTTCAAGGTAAGGCGCATCCTTCCGATATAATGAAAGTGAACTGCACGGGAGGAAAAGTTAAGGTCGAGGTGAGAGTAGTGGAAGGGATCTCGGAACAGTCCCCCAAGACGTCAAGCCCGCGGAAGGTGAACCGAAGCTTCTTCACCCGGAAGCTGGAGCGTAAGTTCGAAGAGAAGGGCCTGCAGGCGCCTCAACACCTCTTGAACCTCATGGACGTGCCCTCCGAGGAGTTCACCCCCGAGGACCGGGAACTCTACGAGGCGGAACTGAAGCCCCTGGCCTTCGTCTTCGCCGACTATCTCTTGGAGGTGTATCAGGCCATGGGCAACCCCCGGCAGGGATGGGAAGAGATGCTGGGACGATTGAAGGATTCTCCCATCAAGGTGGTGGGTGCCCTCGTGCTGCACCACGAGGAGAAAGTGATGGAGATGGAAGACCCTCTGGAGGTGGAACAACCGCTTGAGACTCCCGCGGCCAAGCAGAAGATAAACGTGCGCACCTACCGCAAAGGGGAGGGTGGCAAGGAGCGCTGGTGGGAGAAGAGGATCTTTTGACGGCGAAAAGGCATCCGTTGCCGCCGGCAGACACGCATGGGGGCTAAGGGCGTTGGGCGCCAACCGCAGGCGACGTGCGTGAAGGCGGCGAAGAGCCGCAGGGCCAGCCTGATAGCCAGGACCCGTGAAGGCTGGGCGCCGGCGGGAACGGATGAGGGATCCGGAGGGGACGCCGTGATGCGCCCCCATGAGGGTCGGCAAAGCCGAACCGCCTTTAAAGGCATCGGGCGGGAAGGGGAGGGGAATTGAGCGACGAGACGCATCTCCGGGAACTGATATGCGAGATAGGGCGCCGCGTCTGGCAGAGGGGCATGGCCTCGGCCAACTCCGGCAACATCTCCGCCCGCCTGGACGAGGAAACAATCCTAATCACTCCTACCCTGGTGAGCAAGGGCTTCATGCGCCCTGAGCAGGTACTCGCGGTGGACCTGGACGGAAAGGTCCTGCGCGGCGAGGGCCACCCCACCACGGAGACCCCCATGCACCTGCGGGTATACCGGGAAAGGGCGGATATAGGAGGGGTGGTGCACGCCCATCCTCCAATGGCCACGGCCTTCGCCGTTGCCGGGAAGCCTCTGGACCTGCACCTCATACCGGAAGCTGTGATCTTTCTGGGCGAGGTGCCCCTGGTGCCCTTCCGCCCGCCGGGTAGCCCGGAGCTGGCCGAAGCGGTCGTTCCCTACCTGGAGGACTACGACGCGGTGCTCCTCGAGAACCACGGAGCGCTCTGCTGGGGAAGCGACGTGGAACAGGCCTACCACCGCCTGGAGACCCTCGAGTTCTGCGCCGCCGTCACCCTTTACTCTCAGATACTGGGCGGGGCCAGGGAACTCCCGCCCGAACCCAAGGCCAACCTTCTTGCCCTGCGGAGGATGATGAAGGGAAAGGGAGGATGAAGGCTGCGGGTCTAAGACGGAGAAAAGACAGCTCTCACCGTGTAGAACGGCGGGTAACGAACGCATAAAAGGTATAACCGATGTGAAAGTGGAAAAAATTTACGTGAAGGACCCGAAGAGGGCCTGAAAGGATACATTTTGGGATGTTTTGTGTTGCTTGACCAGCCAGGTCTGGCCGATAATCGATTTAAGCGGGGAGCGGCTCGGATGGAGGAGGTGATGCCCCATTGCCGTCAGCGGATCTTCCTCTCCATCGCAGATGGTGAGCACACCTCCGTTTAGAACAGTCGGCGGTCTTTCGCGTATAAGAGGGGGGATAGGTATGGAAAACCTCAAACGCAACGCCATCCTGGCTCTGGTGCTGGCCGTGGCGGCTTTCTTCTGGATCTGGCTCTTCGACTGGCTGGGAGCCAAGGCTTACTGGGCGGCGCTGGTGGCCTTCGGGGTGTGCATGGCATACGGACCTACCCTCATGCGCTCCCTTCCCTGGATGACCCTGGGTTCGGTACTTGGGGTGCTGGCGGGACTGCTCAGCTTCGTCCTCTACATGCTGGTCTTCCCGCTCTACTACGGGCTCTCGGTGGCCATCGCCGGTGCCATCTTCGTCCTCATAGCCGGACTGGTCTCCATCCCCAAGATGCGGGAGATGCTCCCCATGTACCTGGTGGGCTGGGGGGTCTTTCTGGGAGCCGTCTCTAGGTTCGATTACCTTCTCATGGAAAAACCCGTGGAGGCCCTCCCCAGGGCCTTGACCACCCTCTTCGGCACCGTACTCTCCCTCCTCTTCGGGATGCTCCTGGCCGCGGTTCTGGACGCCCTGATCATCTCCCCGCGCCGCAAGGAGGCGGTGGAGACGTCGGGATCCGGTGGCGAGTAGGAGGTGGCGGCGATGAGACGCATAAAGAAGATCCTGGTGCCGCTCCTCGCCCTTGGCATGGTGATCACCCTGACAACGGCGATACCTGCGGGGGCGACCACGGAGAAAACGGATAAAAAGGACGTGGTGGACTCGGAGTTCGTCTTCTGCACCATGGACTGGTCCGGGGAGATCGAGGAGGTGCAGGTCTTCGAGATCCTCTCCCTCAAAGGCGACGGGACCTTCGACGTCCGGGAGAAGAAAGCCTTCGGTGAGAATACCGGGTGGCAGGGGGTGAAGGGCTTCAAGAAGCCCAAGGTGGAGGGCGATTACCTTGTCTGGGAGGGGCTGAAGTCCAAGGACAACGCCAGCTACATCGCCGCCACCAAGCTCTCCGAGGCCATGGTGGAGGAAGCCAGGACCCGCATCCCCCTCGACGTGCGCTTCAAGTACAAGTTCGACGGGGTGCCGGTCACCGACCTTGACGAGATCACCGGAAAGAGCGGGCGCTTCGAGATGGAGGTGACCTTCAAGAACACCAGCAAGGAGAAGACCCGCGTGGAGTACAAGGACCCGGACACAGGAGAATTGAAGGAGACCGAGGTGGAGACCTACCTCCCCCTGGTCATCCAGCCCTACGACTGGTACTTCGACAACCGCATATTCTACAACCTGGAGGCCGACCCCACGGGGCTCGTTGTGCCCATGCCCGATTTCTACAACGTGGGGTGGAGCATCCCCCTCTTCCCGCCGGCCACTGAGGAAAGCCATACCATCTGGATCAAGGCCGACGTGAAAGACTTCCAGCTCCCGCCCCTGACCCTGGCCGTGGCCTTCGTCTTCCCGGAGACCAACCAGGTGGATCCCACGGCCCTCTTCAAGGCCGGACTGGAACAGCTCTACGGGGGCGTCAAGCAGATCAACGAGGGTGTAGGGGACCCCTCCAAGGAGGATACCCTTCTCTACGGTATCACCGCCGTAGATAACGGCCTGAAGCAGATGGCCGACGCCCAGGAGGGCCTGCCGTACGCCAAGTCCAACATAGACTCCGCGATGATCCCGGGTGTGGAAGAGGCGGCGGCGGGCATCGGCTCGGAGAGAACCCCCCAAACCCTCCTCTATGCCGCGAACGCGGTGATCGGCGGGCTGTACGGAATGCTGGCGGGGATAGGTTCGGAGACCGAAGACGAGACCCTGCTCTACGCCATGAACGCCATGAAGGAAGGTCTTGAGGGGATATACGAAGGGATAGGCGACACGGCTACCGACGAGACGCTCCTTTTCGGCATGCGCTCACTGGAGCTCGGGTTGGACAACCCCTCCGGCGTGCCCAAACCGGGTATCAAACAGGTAGCGCAGCTCATATTCGCCGCGGCGGAGGGGATAACCGACCCCGTCCTAAAGGCCACCATCCAGGGCTACGCACAGGGGATCATAAACGGGGTGGGCAACCAATACACCGAGAAGACCCTGATCTATGGGGTGCACCTTGTAATGGCCGGGCTCATGGCCATCCAGAACGGGATCAAGAGCAGCGACCCGCAGGCGAAGACCTTAATGTACGCGGTGGACAAAGTGATCGGCGGATTGAACGCCATGAAAGCGGGAATCGGCACGGAGACCACGGATAAAACCTTGCTCTACGCCATGGCCGCCATCCAAGGGGGCCTGCATCAGCTCAAGGCGGGGATGTCCACGGGCGACCCGAACAACCCCGGCCTCCTGGAGGGCCTGGAGTTGCTTTCCGCGGGGCTTGCCGACGCCATAGCCGGACTGGGCAGCGCCGGGACGCCGGACACCCTGCTCTACGGCACCAACGCCATCAAGGAGGGCCTCACCCAGGTGGGGGGCGGCACGCAGCAGATGGTGGACGGGCTGTACAAGAACCTGGTGATGCTCAACACCACGGAGGCGGAGCTGAAGGCCATCGCCAAACGCGCCGAGGAGTTCGACCACCTGCTGGGCCGCGCCGAGGACGCCACCAACCAGGTGCGCTTCGTCTATCAGGCCAAGCCCACATACAACTACAAGGCCGGTTCCAAGGCCAGCTGGGTCGTGGCCATCGTGCTCTCCATCGTCTTCGCCCTCATCCTGGTGGCCGGAGGTATAATGCTCTCCCGCCGCGCCGCCGCATGACGGGCTGCAATCGTAAAGAAGGGCGCCCCTCGCGGGCGCCCTTTCCCTGACCTCGTTGCACTCTTCCCCCTGTTTTGCCCCGGAACCCTTGCACAATCTTTAGAAGAGATCAGACCTCACCAGCGGATACTTTGACCAGGAACACGTCCTCCCCCCTGTCGGGTGTCAAGGCACATCCCCCGACGAGGACCAGGCCTCCATCAGGCACGGGGATGACGGAATAAGCCCAGTCTCCGCCCCCGCCTCCGTACGTCCTCTCCAGCAGAGCATTCCCTTCTTCGTCGGTTATCGCCAGGTACGCATCATCGCCGGAGGCCGCCGACCAGACGCTCCCGGCGAGCGCGAAACCTCCGCCCTCCAACACGCAGACTCCATGGGCGTAGTCGTCCCCCTCACCGCCAAAAGTCCTTTCCCACAAGAGCTCCCCCTGCTCATCCGTCATGACCAGATAGGCATCGTACTTTCCCGACCCCCTGGAGGTGGTTCCTCCCGCGAGCACATATCCCGCTCCGGGGACCGCCTTGACGGAGGACCACCAGTCGTCCCCGCCTCCCCCGAAAAACCTCTGCCAGAGGACATTCCCGTCTCTGTCAACTTTTACCAGGCAGGCGTCCATATCCTTCTTTCCTTGCCTCACGACCCAGCCGCAAAGGACATAGCCCCCATCCGGAGCTGCTTCCACGCCGTTGGCCAGTGAGGTCCCCCCAAGGTCTACCTTCTTCTGCCAGAGCAATGTCCCCTGGGCATCGGTTTTCAGCAGATAGATTCCGGAGGGCGACCCGAGGGATTCCGTCTGGCCCGCCAGGAGAAAGCTGCCGTCCGTGGTCTCCTGCACGGAATAGGCCCAGTCGTACCCGCTCCCCCCGTAAGTCTCCGACCACAACCGGTTTCCGTCCGCATCCACCTTCACCAGATAAACATCGCACAGGCCGGCCCCGGAGGAGTCGGTGTCTCCGGCAAGGAGATACCCGCCGTCGGCGGTGATCGCCAACGAATACCCCCTATCCCATCCCTCACCGCCGAAGGTCCTCTCCCAG